>DASXLH010000068.1:0-9460 GCA_036496335.1 Acidimicrobiales bacterium | reverse complement strand
GTACCGTCTGAGTGTGGTCGACATCGGGGCGCCAGCGCCGGAGTTCTCGCTGCCGGACGAGCAGGGGCGACCGGTGCGGCTGGCCGACTTCCGGGGCAGCTGGGTCGTTCTGTGGTGGTTCCCCAAGGCGTCCACCGGCGGTTGAACCCGCGAGGGACAGGGCTTCCGGGACAGAAGCTCAGCGTTCGAGACCCTCGGGGCGGTGATCGTCGGCGCCAGCTTCGACACGCCGGCCGAGAACAAGGCCTTCACCGACGAGCACGGGTTCGGCTTCCCCCTGCTCTGTGACGTCGACCACGCCGTCGGCCGTCAGTACGGCGTGGAGCGAGGCGCCGACGAAGCCAACCCGGCCTACGCCAAGCGGATGACCTTCCTCATCGACCCGGCCGGCGACGTGGTCAAGGTCTACGAGGTGGCCGACGCCGGCGCCCATCCCGCCGAGGTCCTCGCCGACCTCCAGTCGATCCAAGGGACCTGATCCGCCGGCGAACCGCTCAAGCCCGCATCCGAAGGTGCCGATGCCGGCCCCGTGACGACTCTTCCGCCTCGAGGCAAGGTGCGGGGGATGTTCGATGCCGATGGCGGCCCGCTCCCTCCCCTACCGGAGGGGGCCGGACCCTCGCCCTGGTCGGACGGCGACGAGAAGCCGGCCCGGGCACCCCTGAAGAAGTCGAGCACGGCCGAGCCGCCCGCCGAGCCGGTGGCCACCGAGGGCGAGGAGATCGCCGACGTCCTGCGAGCCGCGCAGGACGTGGCCGAGAAGCTGAACCGCGTCCGGCTGGAGGAGCTCGAGCGCCTCGACGAGGCCCAGCGGGCCTGCGAGGAGCACGTCAAGGCCGTCGAAGAGGAAGCCGCCGCCATGGTGGCGGCGGCCAAGGCGGAATCGGCCGCCCTGTCGGCCAAGATCCGGGCCGAGGCGGAGGGTCGCCTCGACGCCCTCCTGGCGGCCCAGGAGGCGCTGGGCAACCAGCTGCTCGAGAGCACGAAGCAGATGCGCAGCAGCGTGGCTTCGGGCTCCGCCAAGGGCTGACCGGACGGTCAGTCGCGGGCGAAGGCCATCCTCGCCTCCTCGGCCAGGTCGACGAACGGCTCCCCGCTCACGTCGATCATGACGCGGTCGATGGTGCCGCCGACGAAGGGCCACGGCGACTCGCCCAGGTAGTCGTCGGTCACGGGTTCGGCCGTGTCCTTCCCCACGTTGAGGCCCTCCCCGGCGATGGAGAACCTGCCCGGTTGGGTCCGGATGCGGGCCTCGCCCACGGTCTCGGTGCCGATGTGGAGGGTGAGGATCCCTTCGGCCGGCATGGTGTCGCCCTCCCGCTGGAACGAGGCCGAGACGATGTGGTGGCCGGTCGTGATGGGCACCGTGGCCTCGACGATCTGCTCGAACATGCCCACCCAGTTGTAGACGTACTTGAGCGTGCCGTCCTTGAGGTAGAGGGCATGGCCGCCGACGCGGGCCCCGTGGGAGAACAGGACGCCGTTGGCCTCGGTGGTGTCGATGTCGAGCTCGACGGCGATGGTGTAGGAGCGGTTGCGGATGTTGGGCGCCACCGACTCGGGGACCTCGGCGCAGTCGGGGTAGTACACGTAACGGTTGCGGGGCTTGGCGATCTGGGGCCGTTCCGTCCCCAGGATCTCGACCACCCCCCGGTTCTCCAGCGGCAGGGCGTTGTACTGACCGGCCTGCGTCCACCACAGGGCGATGAGCTCCTGCAGCTTGTCCGGGTTCTGGGCCGCGACGTCGTGGCACTCGCTGGGGTCGACCTGGGTATCGAACAGCTCCCATTCCTGGCTGGGGTAGTCGGCCCAGGCATCGGGGGCGGAGGGCGAGATGGCGGACGCCTTCCACCCCTCGCTCCAGATGGCCCGGGTCCCGCCCATCGAATAGAACTGCGAGGTCTTCCCGGTCTCGGCCGCTGGATCGTCGAAGGAGCCGGCGAAGCTGACGCCCTCCAACGGGAACTGGGTGTAGCCCTTGAGTGTCTCCGGCAGCTCCATCCCGAGGCAGTCGTAGATGGTCGGGACGATGTCGATGGCGTGGGTGTACTGGGCGCGCACCCCCTGGCTGAGATGCGGCTCGGCCACGAGACGATCATCGGGTCGGCGACGCCGCCTTCGTAGTTGGCGTAGCGCTTCCAGAGCTTGAACGGCGTGTTGAAGGCCCAGGCCCAACCGGTCGGGTAGTGGTTGTAGGTGAGGGGGCTGCCGAGGACGTCGAGGTACTCCAGGTTCTCCTCGATCTTGTCGGGCAGCCCGTTGAAGATCTTGTTCTCGTTGACCGAGCCGTTCGGGCCGCCCTCCCCTGAAGCTCCGTTGTCGGACACCAGCACGATCATGGTGTCGTCGAGCTGGCCGCTGGCCTCGAGGTAGTCGAGCAGGCGTCCGATCTCGTGGTCGGCGTGGCTCAGGAACCCGGCGTAGACCTCGGCCATGCGGGCGAAGAGGCTCTTCTCCTCGTCGTTGAGCCCGTCCCAGGGGCGGACCGTGTCGAGCTCGGGCCAACCCTTGCCGTCCCGGCTGGTGCGGTCGATGTAGGGGTTGATGGGCGACAGCTCGGCGCCCTCGGGCAGGAGGCCGCGCTCCTTCTGGCGCTGGAAGATGACGTCCCGGTAGGCCTCGTAGCCCATGTCGAAGGCCCCCTTGTACTTGTCCGACCACTCCTTCGGGGCGTGGTGCGGAGCGTGGCAGGCCCCCGGGCAGTAGTAGAGGAGGAAGGGCTTGTCCGGCGCCACCGCCTTGGCGTCACGGATGAACGACAGGGCGTGATCGGTGATGTCGGTGCTGAAGTGGTACCCCTGCTCGGGGGTGGCGGGCTGCTCGACGGGATGGTTGTCGTGCACCAGATCCGGATACCACTGGTTGGTCTCGGCCCCGAGGAAGCCGTAGAAGCGCTCGAAGCCCCGGCCCAGCGGCCACTGGCGCCGGGTCGAGGCCAGGTTCATCTCGTCCTCCGGGCAAAGGTGCCACTTCCCGACCATGTAGGTGTTCCAGCCCTGCTCCCCCAGGACCTCGGCCACGTTCCCGCACTCGAAGGGGATGTGGCCGCTCGAGTTGGGGAACCCGGCGGCCGCCTCGGTGATGCTGGCCATGCTGTTGGTGGTGTGGTTGCGGCCCGTGAGCAGGCACGACCGGGTCGGCGAGCACAAGGCCGTGGTGTGGAAGTTCGTATACACCAGCCCGTTGTCGGCGATCCGGTTGATGTTGCGCGTCTCGATCAGACCACCGAACGGCTCCATGGCCGAGAAGCCGACGTCGTCGAGGACGATGTAGACGATGCTGGGGGCGTCGTCGGACGCCACCGGCTGGGCGAACGGCCCCCAGTCCGGGGTCGACCGGGTGATGTCGAGGTTCACGACACCCTTGAACGGCTTGGTCATCAGTCCTCCCGATTGTCGACGCGTGGGGGCGCGGACAGGTACCACCCCACCCTGCCCACCCCTCTCGGGGTGACATCACCCAGGGGGGGAACGGACTCGAGGTGGGCACCCGGCTCCCGATCGCCGCTGACTTGTGGGGTCTACGGTTGGCTCTCCGTCGAGGAGGCACGCCATGGGGATCTTCGACCGACACAAGGCCAAGGTCGCCGCACGCGACGCCGAGCACGCTCGAGCCGAACAGCAGAGTGCCCTCGACGCCTGGACCCACCGCGACGAACTGATGGCCGACGCGCTCGAACTGGCGAAGAACGGCGGCTCCACAGAATCCGGATCCCTCATCCTGAAGAAGGGCGAAGAGGTCTTCTTGATCGGCGAGGGCATGGGGCTCGTCGAGCCCCGCCGGCTGCCGGGACACTGGGTGGGCCGGAGCCAAGGAGTGTCGTTCCACATCGCCAAGGGCCTGAACTACCGGGTTGGCGCCAGCCGGGGCACGTTCCAACAGGGCGACGAGGTGGTCACGCCCATCGACTTCGGCACGGCCACCATCACCAACCACCGAGTGGTGTTCCAGGGCCAGAAGTCGTCGCGCGAGTGGGCCTTCGCCAAGCTGCTCGGCTTCCAGCACGACCCTGAGCGCCCGATCACGTACCTCCAGGTGTCGAACCGAGAGAAGGTCTCGGGGATCCTCTACGACGACGCCGGAGCCGAGATGGTCCGCCTCCGGCTGACCGTCGCCCTGGCCCGCGAAGACGGCGACGCCAGCGAGGCCATCCCCGGTCTCGAGGCCGAGCTGGCCGAGCACCGGGCCTCGAGGCCGAGCTTGGAGCCGATCGACGAGCTCCCCCAACCGACCGGCGAGCACAGCTAGCTCGTGAGCCAGTCGAGCCCTCGGCCGCGGGGCGAGCACGCCGTGGTCATCGGGGCGAGCATGGCTGGTCTGCTGCTGGCCGGGGAGCTGGCCGACCACTTGACCGAGGTGACGATCCTCGACCGAGATGTGTTGCCGAGCGCTCCCGGAGCTCCCCGGCGGGGTGTTCCACAGGGTCGGCACGTCCACGTGCTCCTGGGCGCGGGTGAACGACACCTTCGCTCCCGGTTCCCCGTCGAGGACCTGGTGGCGCTCGGCGCACACCAGGTCGACCTCGCCAGCGGGCGGATGTGGGTGCTCGGAGGAGAGATCTGTCGGTCAGGTCGAGCCGCTCGGTCGTCCTTGATGATGAGTCGCCCCCTTCTCGAGAACGGTCTACGGGCACGGCTGTCAGCGATCAGCAACGTCCAGGTACGGGGAGCGACAGCGGTCCACGGCCTTGTCCGCTCGGGCACGAGCGTGAGCGGTGTCGAGATCGACGCCGGAGGATCGGGCGAGATGGTGGCGGCGGACTTCGTCATCAACTGCTCGGGCCGGGCGTCGCAGGCACCCGGCTGGCCCGAGGCGCTCGGCTATCCGGCGCCCCCGACCAGCACATCAACGTCAACCTCGGCTACTCGTCCTGTGAGCTCCCCCGCCGCGACGACATCGACGCGGCGTTCCTGCTGGCCATACCTTCGGCTCCGGGAACCCGTGGCGGCACGCTCGAACCCATCGAGGGCGACCGCTGGCTGTGCTCGCTCATCGGCTATCACGGCGACTACCCACCCGCGACGACGACGGAGTTCGGAGACTTCGCAAACGGCCTACCTCTCCGGTTCGGGGACATCGTCCGGCACGGCGACACCGGTCCCATTCACATCCATCGCTTCGCCTCGAGCCGGCGACGACACTTCGACCGGGTCCGGGAGGCGCCCGCCGGCTTCATCGTCGCCGGCGACGCCGTCTGCAGCTTCAATCCCTTCTACGGACAGGGGATGACGGTCGCTGCCCTGGAAGCGAAGGCGTTGGCCGACACGCTGGAGCGAACCAACCCGACCGATCCAAGGTTTCCCCGCGCCTTCTACAAGCAGGTGGCCCGAGCTCTCCGCGTGCCCTGGCAGTCGGCGGCGGGCGGCGACTTCCAGTGGGAGGCGACGACCGGGCCAAAGCCGTTCGGTGTCGACTGGACCAATCGCTACATCACCCGAGTGTTCCTGGCGGCGCAGCAGGACCCGGGGGTCGCCGACACCTTCATCGACGTGCAGAACCTCATCGCTCCCCTCCGCCCTGCTCGCGCCGGCGATGGTTCGCCGCGTCCTGCGCCAGTCCGGCCGCGGGACCGGGGCCCGCCTGCCCTGAGCAGGGGCAGCGGCGACGAGCCCCGGCCAGCCGTCTTGGCGCGCCAGGATCGAACGTCGGTGGCGTGGCGTCTCTGCCGACGCCAGCGAGCCGGCCGCATCGACCCGGTTCATTCCCCTGTGGTCGGGTCGATCGTCGAGGTGACGCGGCTCACGACGTTGGCCGGGAAGCCGCCACACTCGGCGTGCTCGCGGACCGCTGCCTCGTCCTCGGCCAGATAGACGCAATAGAGCTTGTCGGCGGTGACGTAGCTGTGCTGCCACTGGGCCCGGGGTGCCATGTCGGCTAGCACCTCGTTGGACTTGGCGGAGATGGTGTGCAGCTCGGCGGCGCTCAGCGAACCGGCACCGGGCAGATCACGTTCGATCACGAACTTCGGCATGTCGTCCTCCTCGTGTGTTGGGAACCACACGAGAAGCTTCTGCTTCCGCCAGGCGCCCAGGCATCGACCGCGATGTGCATTCCGTCCGCGTCCGGGTGGACAGAACCACCCACCCACCGGCTACGACGCGATGACCAGGCCGTTCGAGTAGGCGAAGGCCGTCGCCGCCGACCGCGAGGTCACGTCGAGCTTCGTGAAGATGTTCGAGACGTGCCGGGCGACGGTCTTCTCGCTGAGGAACAGGGCGGCGGCGACCTGCCGGTTGGTCTGGCCGGTGGCCACGAGGCGCAGCACCTCCAGCTCGCGAGGACTGAGCCCACCAGGCGAAGCCGGCTTGTCATCCAGCGAACCGAGGTCGGCCACCGCTCCCAATCGCTCGAAGCAGGCCCGCGCGGCGGCGCGCTCGCGCGTGGCGGCGTCGGTGTCGTCGAGCGCTTGATAGGCCTCGGCCAACAGGACACGGGTTCGAGCCGCGTCGTAGGGAGCGTCGAAATCCTGCCAGAACGCGAGTGCCATGCGCAGCAGCCCCAGCGCCACCACCGGCCGTCCTTGAGCGAGCGCCACCGCGCCTCGCGCCCATTGGGCGGCGGCACGAAGCCCGGGGCTGTCGAACACCTCGGCGGTCTCGGCCAGCTCGGTCGCTGAGGCCTCGGCCAGGTCGAGGTCGCCGGCCGCCAGCGCGATCTGGACCTGGGCGCCGAGTAGCAGCGCCCGCTCCAGCCGGCTGCCCGAGAAGCTTGCGACCGCGGCGCCGATCGACGACGAGGCCGCTTCTGATCGACCCTGAGCCAACCGCAACAGCGCCAATCCTGGCTGTGGGTCACGACCGAGCTCATGCGATCGGGTGTACGCCTCCTGGGCACCGGCCAGGTCACCGCGACGCCGACGGATCTCTCCGACCGCGTAATGCGCGTCGGCCGCCGCGAACACGTCGATGGAGGCCATGTCGCGGCACACGTCCAACGCTTCGGCTTCGGCCCGGGTCCACTCGCCGTGCAGCTGGAGCATGTCGGCGGAGTGCACCCGGCAGATCCCTGGATACAGCGAGGCCACGGGCAACGGCGAGCACCATCGCTCGGTTGCCTGCGTCCACTCCCGGGCCCGACGGTGATCCACCAGCTCGTGACAGGCGTCGAGAAGACCGCAATAGATCGCTCCCGTCCAGAGCGGCTTCAGCCGATCAGACAGCGCCGCCAACATCGCCTCGTCCAACAGCGCCAGGCCCTCCTCGACATGCGCCTGCTTCACGAGCGCCCGACCCTCGAAGAACCCGCCCAACGCCACCAGGGTCTCGTCATGGAAGCGGCGGCCGAGATCCTGCATCCGCCGAGCGGAATCGATGGCGGCATCGAGGTCGGTGGCCAGCAGACCGGCGGTGTGCAGATAGAGCGGGTAGCCGTGCTCGGCACCCTCGGCCACCCCGGCCAGCAGGCGCTGAGCCCGAGCCTGCCAGCCATCGGCCTGCGCACCCTCACCCCCCAGTCGGCGATAGATGGCGATCATGAACGCCGAGAGCGCGGCCCGTCCTTCCTCCCCCGCCTCGAGGTGCAAGCGGTAGGCCTCGGCGTAGGCAGCCACCACCTCGCCGGCGTGGCCGAGCCAGTGGGCGGACTCAGCCAAGGAGTCCTGATCGTCGGCGTCGAGCGCCTCACAGGCACGGAAGCCCTCGTAGGCCGACTGCCACTCTCGGCGACGAAACGCCTCCCGAGCTCGGGCGACTTGATCCACGGGCCCAGCCTTGCACGTGGAGTGCGCATTTCGGCTTGCGTCGGGCACCCCCTAGCAGGGTCTCGGTGAGGCAGCTATCCCGCATCCGCCGGACCGCGGCGCGGCTTCAGCTCAGTCCCGCGTGAGCCCGCTGGTCGGCGAGAACGGCACCGAAGAGGACGAGTGCGTCGTCCCCCAGCACATGGGTGGAGTGCCCCTTGCCTTCGGTGTCGTCAAGGAGAAGGAGCCATCCCGGTCCGAACCGGCGTCGCTCGCCGTCGCTGGCGGTTACCTCGCCCTCGCCGGCCAGGATCCGGACATAGCCAACCTGCATCGCCGCCTCCTCGTCACTCTTTCAGGAGCCTGGCAAGGGCACCCCGCCCAGGGCCACGGATCAGGGAGAGCACCTGTGACCCATTGCGTGGCATCCCATGCGTTACCCCACGCCCCCCTGCCTAGGTGCCGGTGGGTACTGGTCCCCGCTGCGTCCTGGCCTATCGTGCATCATCGGCACGTGGCCATCGCGGTTCCTCTCGGGATTGTCGGGGTGTTCCTGCTGTGGGTGCTACCTATGGTGGTAACGGCCCGCCTCTGCGATGCCAAGGGCTACGGGCAGTGGGTCGGCCCCCTGCTGGGACTGTTCCTGGGTTGGCTGGGGGTGTTCGTGGCGGCGGTCATCACGGTGAAGCCCGAGGCAAAGCCGGAGGCGCCCGCCTCCTGACGATCGGCCGTGCGTCCACCGAGGCTCGGCACCGTCCGCTGCCGTACGTCCAGACATGCACCCTCAGCACCAGCGTGGGGGATGCCGTGAAGGTCAACGTCTCGAGGATCGCGCGACGCGTCCTCGGCCCCATTGCTGTTGCGTTGCTTCTGATCGGCGCCACCGGGTGCAACGACAAGCCCACTACGGACACGGTCGTTCAACCGCTTTCGGCTACGACCACCACCCTGGCGCCCGTCACCAGCACGGTGGCACCCACCACAACCACGGAGCCGCCGACTACCACGACCGTGGCGCCACCGGTCACGACCACGACCCGAGCACCAAGCCCGGCGCCGACCACTGCCGTTAAGGCGCCTTCGACAAGCTGCGGGGCGGGCACTTACCGCAACGTGGACGGCAACTGCATCCCGAGCCCGGTGAAGGCGCCGAGCGCCCCGGCCGGCGCCACCGCCAAGTGCAACGACGGGACGTACTCGTTCAGCCAGCACCGCTCCGGCACCTGTTCCAGCCACGGCGGTGTCGCCACCTGGCTTTGACCCCCACGAGCCCGACGACCTAGCTCGGGCTCGGGCAGGATGGGCGCCCAGTGGACGACCTCGACGCCCTGGTCCCGGTCTGGTCGGAGACGTGGCGAGAGCATGCCCTCTGCCGTGGCCGTACCTCGCTCTTCTACGACCGAGGGGCGCTAGCCCGAGCCGAGGCGTTGGCCTTGTGCCGGTGCTGCCCGGTGTCCGAGCCGTGCCGGGCGTTCGGTGAAGGCGAAGAGCACGGCGTGTGGGGCGGTGTCCCGCGCGGCCCTCGGATGCGGTCCGGAACCGGGTGGCGAGCCCGGAAACGGGAGCGGGAAGCCGCCGCCCGGGCCGAGGCCGAGGCGTGCACCGAAGCCGACGTGGGCGCTCAAGAGGCGAGCTAGAGCCCTCCGGCTCGTGTCGGAACGTGAGCCCCCCCGAGAGCCCCCCAACCTCTCGGGACTCGCACCGCCTCTTCCTAAATAGGGCCTTTGACCTGCACTTTCCCGGGTGGGCCGTACAGGACTTGAACCTGTGACCCCTTGCGTG
>DASXLH010000067.1:0-2060 GCA_036496335.1 Acidimicrobiales bacterium | reverse complement strand
GCGGGCGGTGCGCACCGCCACGAGGAGGTCACAGGCCAGGGCCAGCTCGAAGCCGCCGGCCATGGCATGGCCGTTGACGGCGGCGATCATGGGCTTGGTCCGCGGATGGCGGACGAAGCCGGCGAAGCCGCCCCGCCGGGTGAAAAGCTCGGCGTCCTGGCCGTCGAGGATGGCGCTGAGATCGGCCCCCGAGCAGAAGACCGAGCCCGCTCCGGTGAGTACGGCGGTGAGGATCTCCTCGTCGGCCTCTACCCGGTCGACCGCCGCTTCCAGCTCGAGGGCGACCTCGTGGTTGACGGCGTTGCGGGCCTCGGGGCGGTTGATGGTGAGCAGGGCTGTTCGGCCGTGCAGCTCGAAGTCGACGACGCCGGGGGATGCAGTCACGGGCCGCATCATGGCATCCGCGCACCGTGAGGCTCATCCATGGTGCCCGGGCTCAGCGAGCCGGCCGTCCCGCTGGGGGGATCAGCGCCCCCGCCAGTCGGGCCCGCCCAGGCGGGCGTCGTCGGTGGCGGCGACGACGAGCCGCATCGTCTCGCCGAAGCGGATGGCGTCGATCGAAGTCATGCCTGCGCTCCGGCGTGCCACCTCCTTCATCGCCCGCTGAGCCAAGGGCGCGCCGGCCACGAGCCGAGCGGCCAACGCCGTCGCCTCCTCGGCCAGGGACTCGTGCGGGACGACCCGTCCGACGATCCCCATCTCTGCCGCTCGGACGGCGTCGACGGGGTCGCCGAGCAGGAGCAGCTCCATGGCGTCCTGCCAGTTGATGCGCTGGGGCAGCCGGATGGCGCCGACAATGGCGGGCACCCCCAACTTGACCTCCGGGAAGCCGAAGGTGGCCCGCTCGCTGGCCAGGACGAAGTCGCACCAGGTGACCAGCGTGAGTCCGTAGCCCAGGCAGTGGCCGTTCACGGCCGCGATCACCGGCTTGTAGATCTCCCACCCGCTCTCGAAGGAGTTGAGGGTGGGCTTCTCCCAGAACGTGCCGGCGAAGGTGCCGGTCGCGCCCTCGCCATCCTTCACGTCGGCCCCGGCGCAGAACGCCCTGCCGGCACCGGTGACGATGGCGACCCACGCCTCCTCCTCGTCGCGGAACCGGGCGAAGGCGGCGTTGAGGTCGTCCCGGACCTGGCGGTTGACGGCGTTCAGTGCCTCGGGGCGGTTGTAGGTGATGGTGGCGACGTGCCCGTCGAGCTCGTAGAGGACGGTCTCGCCCATCGGTGCTCTCGCGTCCCGGCCGGGAGCTACTCGGGGATCCGCACCAGTCGGATGACGGGGATCTGACGGAACTCGGCGGCCCGGTCCTGGTAGCTGTACAGGCCGATGATGACCTCGCTCATCATGTCGAAGAGGCGGTTGCGGTCCTGGCTGTTGGGCACCAGCTCGGCCCTGGCCCGGTAGGTGTCGCCCAGGTACTCCACGGTGAGCTCCGGGTTGGCCTGCAGGTTGCGGTACCACTGCGGGTGCTTCTTCATCCCGCCCATGGAGCCGGCCACGATGAGGTCGTCACCGTCCTCCCGGACGCACACCGGGGTCGTGTGGGCGTTGCCCGTCTTGTTGCCGATGGTGGTGAGCAGCACCAGGGGGAAGCCGCCATCGGCGGGCTTGCCGCCGGTGGCGCGGTAGTCGGCGATGATCTTCTGGTTCTGCTCACGGATGTCCACGCGGGGGGCAGGGGTGTCGGCCATCGCGGCACGGTACCCGACCCCTGCCGGCGGATCCGGGCCGCGCCCCGGACGACCTCAGCCGGCCGGGACGGTCGACGTCAGCACGGTCGTGGAGCCGGCCAGCGCCGCGGCCGCCGCCCCCAGACCCGCGTCGAGCACGGGAGGGAACGGACCCGTGGCGCCGCCGGCCAACCAGACCTCCATCGCCCCCATGAACGCACCCAGCACGGCGGCGACGCCCGCCCGGACCTCGATGGCGGCCGGCATCGGCTCGTGTCCGGTCAGCAGGTCGCACACCGCGTCCTCGAACTCCCACATCACCACGCCGCGGTGGTGCTGGATGACGGCATGGCGCTCGGCGATGATCCCCGCCATCCACTGGCCCCGCTCCGT
>DASXLH010000066.1:0-15736 GCA_036496335.1 Acidimicrobiales bacterium | reverse complement strand
CTCGATCATCTCGTCGAGGCGCCGACCGCGAGTGGCGTACTCCTGGTTCACAGCGCGGTATTCGGCCTCGATCCCACCCACGCCGACACCGACCGAGACCCGACCCTGGGACAGGACGTCCAGCGTGGCGATGGCCCGGGCCAGGTGCACGGGGTGGTGCATCGGGAGGATGGCGACGCAGGTGCCCAACCGGATGCGGGTCGTGACGGCGGCCATGTGCGCCAGTGCGATCCACGGCTCGACGAAGCGCGACTCCGGCTTCCAGTTGTTCCGATCCGCCTCCGGTCGGCCGTCGAACGGGACGAGCACGTGCTCGCCGATCCACAGGGACTCGAAGCCGACCTGGTCGGCCACGGCGGCCAGATCCCGCATCTCGGTCGGATAGACCGGCGTGAAGTTCAGACCAAACTTCATGGCTGTCCCCGTTTCCTTCGGACGACCTCCGAGGTCGTCGTTCGCTGCACATGCTTCCGGACGAGGCACAAGCCCGCCCGCCGTCCGAGAGGATCTGGCCCCTCCACCGAGAACTGAACCTCTGGAGGTGGCGAGGCGATGGAGCCGCGTGGGCAACAGCGACAGAGCGAGGACAACCCGTTGTCGGGGCCGTCGCTCGACCATCTGGCCCCGCGCTCGGCCGATCAGGGACCGGGTGGGGCGCGCCGCGTTCGTCTGGCCGGTTGGCGGGTGAACCTGCAGAGCGCACCCGGCCACACCCCTCTGTCGGTGGCGATGATCGGCCGTCTCGGCGGCTTCCTCGGCGAGGACGACACGGTTTCGATCGGTCGCCACGGTGGGCTGGCAGTGGAGATGCGCGTCCATGCCCGCGATGCCAAGCAGGCCCAGGCGATCGCGACCGACACCTGGGAGCGCGGGCTTTCCCGCGCCGGCGTACACGCCGGGGCGGTCGTCAACGTGCTCGTCACGACCGACCCGACCGGCTTCCCGGCGGGGGTCCGCTATGAGAGCTGGGTCCCCGAGCGAGAGACCGTCATCTGACGGCTACCGTTCAGCGGCGGTCCTCGAAAGCCCCGACGGCAGTCCGCTCGAGACGGCTTCCTACCCGGTCAGATGCGGCGGCGGCGACCGACGCCGCGTCCAGGCGTGACGGCCGCGGCCACGACCGCGGTCTTGGCCACCGGGGAGGGACCCGGTGACACCGCCTTGGCGACGACGGCGGTCTTGGCCACCGGGTGACCGATCACGCCAACTCTTCCTACGCGTGCAGGGCGCACTTCAGGCTCCTTCGGTCTCGAGGCCTTCGTCGGCCTCCACGGCGGCGATGATGGCTTGAAGGGGGATGCGGCCGTTGGCGATGAGCTGCCCGCCGGCTCGCCGGGCGGCGGACGCGAACGGTGCCGCCCAGGTGTTCTCGTAGATGAGGACACCGGCCACGGACCCCGGGTCCATGGCGGCGGCCAGGTTCTCGACGTCGTCCTCGGCCAGCAGCTCGGCGAGCTCGCCAGCCATGGCCTCCAGCGGACCCAGGTCGTCGATCTCGTCGAGCTCGATGGCCGCGACCGAACCATCCTCGTCCTTGGTGAGGATGAGGACGTCGACGATGCGGATGGTGCCGGCCTCGACCAGGGCGACCAGCTCGTCGGCCATCTCACCGGTGAAGCTCTGGGCGCCCGCCGGGAACTCGATGATCACGTAGTCGATGGGCCCGAGCTCGTCGAGCGGGGTGTCGGTCATGGAGTTTCCAATCACGTGTCGGGGACGGCTTGGTCCGGACCCTAGTGGGCGCTGAGGGACTCGAACCCCCGACCGCCTGCTTGTAAGGCAGGTGCTCTGACCATCTGAGCTAAGCGCCCGATCGAACGTGCCTCGAACGGTCCACTGAGCGTAGAGAACTCGGCCGGGGGCTCAGTCCTCGACGGTGAAGACCGAGTCGAGCCCGGAGACCTCGAGCACCCGGCGGACGTTGGGACGGGGCTGGCGGAGCACGAGGTGGGCGCCGGTGTCGATGATGCGCCGGCGGACCTGGATGAGCACGCGCAGGCCGCTCGAGTCGACGAAGGCCAGATCCGAGAGGTCGAGCACGACTGTCTGGTTCGGATCGGCGACGATCATCACCTCGTCCAGGACCTTGGCGGTGTCGAGGTCGAGGTCGCCGCGAAGGTCGAAGACCCCCGGTTCACCGTTGGTCGCCACGGAGAAGGCCATGTCCGACCCGTCCGGGTCGGCAGAGCTCGGCCACTGCATGAGACACCTCGTGAGAGCGCTGGGTTCGAAGAGCCCACTGCTGGACCTTCGGGCATTTTGCCTTGCGCCCGAACGGCCGGCAACCGTTCAGGTCCTATGACAGATGGTTACGGGCTGGTCGGCCCGGGTTCGTCCGGCTTGCTGTTCGCCGCCGGGGCGGCCGGATCCTCCTGCTGTCCTTTGCGCAGCTCGCGCTGGGCCTCGCCGAGCGACCGCGCCAGTCCGGGGAGCCGCGAGCCGCCGAAGAGCACGAGCACGATCACCAGCACGATGATCAGGTCGGGTCCTTCCAGAAAGGCCAGTTCCATGTCGCTCCTCCTTCGGCCCCTCGCGGGGTTCGCGCACATGTCTACGTCACCTCCAGGTCCGGCAGGCGACGGCCCGGCCGGCAGGGACGAGACGGCCTGACGGCCCAGGACCTCAGACCTGGGTCACCCCGCGAGGTGAGAGGTCGTAGATCGTGGTGCCGTCGACGACCTGGGGCCGGTAGTTGCGTTCGACCCAGCTGGTGATCGACGCCGCCGTGTCGGCGCCGACGGGACCGAAGCCCCGGCCCTGTGCCACGAACCAGTGGACCCGCCCCTCTTCCACCAGGCGCTGGAACTGGGCCAGCGTGGGTGCCGGGTCCGTGCCGTTGAACCCGCCGATGGCCATCACGGGCCGGTCGGTGGCGAGCTGGTAGCCGGCCGCCTGGTTGGCCGACACGACCGCCGCCACCCACTGGTACGCGCCTGCGTCTTGGTCCAGCTTGGCCGTCAGCGCCGGCGACGGCGTGGTGGCGTTGAGGATCCCGCCGATCCCACCTCCACCCCCGCCAAGGGATCCGCCGCCGCGGCGGTTCCCGGGGGCGCCGCCGAACGGGACGCCGGGGAGGCCACCACCCCGCCCGAAGGGGATCCGTCGGCCACCGTTGCCGCCGGGCAGGACGAACCGTCCGGGAGCGGTGGCGCCGGGCCCAAGCCCGGCCGTCACCGCTGGACCAGCGATCGGCAGGGCGCCGGCATGGGGTGTCTGCACCGTCGCCCACGTGTAGGTGACCGGTCCCAGCAAGGTGGCGGCGAGGGCGGCGGCGGCCACCGCGGCCGCCGCCGGCGGACGCGACCAGGCCGAGGCGGCGATCAGGACCGCGGCCGAGATCCCGAGGACGAGCACCACGGTCGACAGCCCGGCGTGCCAGCGGGGGGTCCGTTCCAGGAGCCGGGACGCCCACCAGGCGGTCAGCCCGACGACCCCGGCCAGCGAGAAGCGGGCCCATGGCGCCTGCCGCCGAGCCCACAGCGCCACCGTGCCGATGCCCACCAGCGCTCCGATGGGTGGGCCGAGGGCGACGGTGTAGTAGGGGTGGATGATCCCCTGCGCCAGGCTGAGGGCGAGGCCGGTCACCAGCAGCCAACCGCCCCAGAGGATGGCGGCGGCCCGGGTCCGGTCGGTCCGGGGTCGACGGAACGTGACCGCCAGCAGGACCACGGCCAGGACGAGCGCGGCCGGGAGCAGCCAGGAGATCTGTCCGCCGAAGGACGAGTTGAACAGGCGCCCGAGGCCGGTCGGGCCCCATCGACCGTTGGTCCCCTGTGGCCCGGCCCCGACGCTGCCGGTCTCGTCGCCGGTGAGGCGCCCGAAGCCGTTGTAGCCGAACATCAGCTCGAGGACGCTGTTGGTCTGCGAGCCGCCGATGAACGGGCGTGAGCCCTTCGGCCAGAGCTCGACCACCGCCACCCACCAACCGGCCGCGACCACCATGGCGACACCGGCGAGGAGGAGTTGGCGGATGCGCCGGAGGGGCGAGCCCGGCGCCGCCACCAGGTAGACAAGGGCGAAGGCCGGCACCACCAGGAGGCTCTGGAGCATCTTCGCCAGGAAGGCGAACCCCACGATCGTCCCGGCGAGCACGAGCCAGCGTGTCGAACCGTGCTCGACGGCGCGGATGACGGCGTACGCCCCGGCCACGAACAACAGGGTGAGAAGGGCGTCGGGGTTGTCGAAGCGGAACATCAGCGCCGCCACCGGGGTGAGGGCGAGGACCAGCCCGGCCAGCAATCCGGCCGCCGGTCCCGACCACCGCCGCACGGCCAGGTACAGCAGGCCGACGGCGGCCACGCCCTCCAGGGCCTGCGGCACGAGAACAGACCACGAGCTGAGTCCGAACACGCGGGCCGACAGCTCCATCGGCCACAAGAAGGCGGGTGACTTGTCGACGGTGATGAAGTTCGACGCGTCGAAGGAACCGAAGAAGAACGCCTTCCAGCTCTGGGCGCCGGCCTGCACCGCCGCCGAGTAGTAGGCGTTGGCCCAACCCGATCGCCCCAGCCCCCACAGGTAGAGGACCGCGGTCGAAGCCAACAGCCCGAGCACGCCGGGTCGGACCCAGGCGGGGTCACCGGGCCGGCCCCGGAGCCACCGACGGCGGGACCGGTCCGGAGGGAGGGGCTCCGGTGGGGTGGGCTCTCCGGGTGCCGTCGGGGGGCGAACCGTCAGGGTGTCCACAGCCGACCGCCCGCTGGAAGCCGGATCAAGCCCGGGCAGGGAGAGCGACGGCCGAACGCACGGGCGAACCTTCGTTCCCGGGGATGGGACGAGGCTGACACCCACCTGTGAGCTTCCTGTGACGGTGAGTCGCCGTCACGCGCCGCTCAGGCCGCGGCGAGGGCGACGGCGCGGCGGACGAGCTCGGCGAAGTCCTCGGGATGGTTGGCGGGGCCGAAGTGGCCGGCGCCCTCGACGTCCATCAGGGGCGCGTCGAGCATCCCCGCCAGGATGTGGGCGGCCTCGCGATGGCCGGTGGTGGTGGTCGACCCGCAGGCCAGGACGATCGGCGTGCGGAGCTCGGTGATGTCGTACGGGTCACCCGTGATCGAACGGATGTCGGCCTGGAAGGCCCGCCCCTCCACCCGCAGCTGGCGCTGCCGCTCTGGCGCCAGCCCGTCCCAGGTGCCCGGCCGCAGGTTGTTCCGGGCGAAGTCCTCGCCGAGCTGGTCGGCGTCGGCGGCCTGGGCGATCGGCACGAGCCCGTCCCGGAAGGCGGGCGTGGGCCACCACTCGACCCAGGGGATGGGCAGCTCCCACACCCCGATCGAGGCGATGAGGTCGGGGCGGGCGATGGCGGTGGCCACCACCACGTTGCAGCCGAAGCTGTGTCCCACCAGCGTCACCGGCCGGGCCGCAGCCGACCCGACCAGCTCGACCTCCACCACGGCGACCAGGTCCCGGACGTGGTCGTCGAGCGAAGTGGCGGGCCGGGCGTCGAGCGATTCTCCGTAGCCCCGTCGGTCGTAGGTGACCACGTCGAGGTCGCCCAGCAGCCCGACGACCCGACGGAAGCTGCGGCTGCGGTCCGGGGCGCCGTGCACGAGGACCACCAGCGGCCGTCCCGCCGGATCGGGCGGGAACGGGTCCGGATGGCGCGTGACGAAGAGCTCGGAGCCCGGCGACCCGCTCAGCGGGTGGCCCAGAGGTCGACGACCTGGTCCACCTGGACCAGGGTGGCCACCATCCGCACGGTGTTCTGGAGGACCGCCTGCCCGTACTCGGCCGGGGTGCCCGCCACCCCGTCGGTGACGACCGCCACCCGGTAGCCGAGCCCGACGGCCTCCACGCTGAGCCCGATGATCCCGATGTTGAGCGAGACGCCGGCGGCCACGACGCTCTGCACGCCGAGCTGGCGGAGCACGGCGTCGAGCTCGGTTCCGGTGAAGGGCGTGAGTCCGTGGCTGCGCACCACCCGGACGTCGGTCGGCTCCGGCCCGATGTCGGGCACGACTTCGAGTCCCCGGGCCAGGGCCTCCGGATCAGGCGGCGGGGCGTCGCCGGCGCCCTCCCGACGACGGGCCATGGCCGCCGCCAGCGGGTAGTTCGGCGGAGCGGACGGGACCTTGGACGGGCCGGCGATGCAGTGGACCACCGGCACCGAGGCCGAACGGGCCGCCGTCAACAGCCGCCGGACGTTGGGCAGGACCGGAGCGATCTGGGCCCGCAGGTCGGGCAGGGCACCGCCCTCCCCGGCGATGCTCCGCTGCAGCTCCATGGTGACCACGGCCGTCTTGGCCGGGTCCAACATCTCGTGCAGGTCGATCGGCATGGCGACGACTATGGCATCCCGCCCGCTGGCCCCGCCTCCCGTGATCCGGTCGGCCCGTCTTCGGCTCAGGACACCCGACAGGACTTGGCGACGGCCTGGATGCGGTCGGTGGTGGCCGCGTCGAGCTCGGATGCCGTGATCTGATCGACGGACAGGAGGTTCACGACGCCGTCGGAGAAGCACCGGGCGGCTCGGACGTCGCCGCCCTGCTGGAGGACCTCCTGGGCGATCTGGACCCGGGCCGTCGGCAGCCCGAGGAGCTTGTCGACGGTGAGGTCCTTCGGGACGGTGACGGGCGCCCCGAGATCGCAGGACTGGAGGGAGGCGCCCCCGTCCACGTCGTGGACCGTGGCGGTTCCCGCCGGCATGCTCCGAGCCCAGTCGGCCAGGCCGGACTGGAGGGCGGCGATCGACGGGGCGTCTCGTCCGTCGAAGGTCGCCCGGACGCAGGTGTGGCCGTCGGCGCGGTACTGGAGGTAGTCGTCCCCGCCCCATCCCGCCGCGACCGACAGTGCCCGCTTCTGGTCCAGCCGCTGGGCCAGCACGAGGTAGAGGCTGAACGCCCCGAACTCGCCGTCGTCGACCTTCTCCTCGCCCTTGCCGGCGACCAGGGCCGGCACCTTCAACGGCTTGTCGCCGTCGAGGTAGCGGAGCGGGTCGAACAGGGCGAGGTCGGAGGTGGGCGGGTGCTGGAAGGCGGCGTCGAGGCCCTTCTGACCCTTGACGGCCACGATCATCGCCGCCAAGGGCTCACCCAGCGAGTACGGAGCGGAGAACGATGCCGCCAACACCGCCGGGAACCGGCTCTCGTCGAACGACTGGACGTCGCTCGAATCGGCGGCGGCGATGGCCTGCTGGTCGGCATCATCGAGCGATGCCTCGTAGGCGTGCTGGACGCGGTTGGCATCGCCTTCGGCCAGGCCCCGCAGGGCGTCGGAGGCGCTGCCCTGGAGCTTGTCGATCCGACCGAGGTCGAAGTGCTGGTCCTGGAGCGTGTGGGTCAGCTCGTGAGCCAGCGTGGAGCGCAGCGCCGGCGTCATCGTCGTGCCCCGGACCTTCACCGTCTTGGTCTCGTCGTCGTAGAAGGCGAGCGTGCCGTCGCCGTTGAGGTCGTTCACGGCGGCGAACAGGTCGACGTCGGTGCCGATGAGCCCGAGGGCACGCAGGAACGACGCGCTGTCCTCGATCTGGGCCTTGTCGTCGGCCGTGAGGCTGCTCTGATCGCGGCGGACCAGCTTCTCGAACGCGTCCGCCGAGAGGAAGTCCACTTCGACGGGATGCTCGAAGGTGAGGCCCCGCTCCTTGGCGACGAACGCGGCCACGTCGGCGACGCGGGGATCCCACGTCTTGGGGAAGGTCTGGCCGGCGTCGTGGTGGACGGCGAAATAGGCCCCGGTGCCGGCCGCCAGCAGGGCGGCGACCACCACCACCCCGATCCAGCGGCGGCGGTGGCGCCCCTCGCCCGGCGGCAGGATGTTCTCGGTCAGCTCCGTCTCGGTCACGATCACGCCGGGGTGATCGGCGCGCCCGGTCGTCGACTTTCGCGCCTCGTCCAGTCGACCGAAGGCGTCCGGATCCCGCCCGTCCGGCCGCTCAACGGGGCGGGGCGCCCTGGAACCCGCCGGCTACCGCGGCGTAGAGCCCGGCTGGCTCGACGGCCGCCGCCAGCTCGCCGACACGGCGCTCCCAGTGGCGCTCGTCGCCGTACTCGTCCCGCCACGACCACAGCCGCCGGCTGAGGTGGTGCAGCGGGTACTCGCGGGTCATCCCCATCGCCCCGTGAGCCTGGTGGGCTGCCTTGGTGGCGGTGGAAGCGGCCCGCGAAGCCAGGGCCTTGGCGGCGGCCACCTCGAAGGTCACCGCCGATCGGCCCGCGGCGTCGGCGGCCAGGCCGACCAACGCCGCATCTTCGGCCAGCCGCACGAGGTGCTCCTGCACCAGCTGGAAGCGAGCCACGGCCTGGCCGAACTGCCGGCGCTCCGCCGTGTAGGCGACCGTGAGCGTGCTCATCGCCTCGAGGGCGCCGGCCATGAGCGCGACCCGGGTGAGCGCGCCCCGGAGGCGCAGCTCGTCGGGCGAGACCGAGGACGGAGCTGACATCGCGGGCTCCACCCGGTCGAGGTGGACGGTGTCACGCGGCTCGCCGGCCAGGTTGCGAACGCGTTCGATCCCGCTCGAGGCGGGGGCCAAGGCGACGACCCGCCAACCCGCGCCGTCAGTCACGACGGCCACGATTCGCTCCGCCGCCGAGGCCCAGGGCACGCCCCGAGCGGTGCCGACCAGGCGGCCGTCGACGAGCTCGAGCGTGTCACCGGCCCGGCCCGGCACCAACGTGGAGGGACCCTCGCCCACCGCCAGACCGGCCCCGGCCAGGAGCCAGCCGGCCAAAAGCCCGGTCTCGGCCAGCGGCACCGGCGCACCGTGGCGGCCGGCCACCCGCAGGACCGCCAACGCGTCGGCCAGGTCGCCGCCGGCGCCCCCGGCGCTCTCGGGCACCCCGATCCACGGGAGCCCGATATCGGCGGCGGCCCCCCACACGCCGGGCGCGAACCCGTCGGCCTCGGCCCGCTCGAGGGCGTCATGGGTGCAGGTGTCGGCGAACACCCGCTCGGCCGTCTCCAACAGGAGGGGGTCGACCGTCATCGGAGGCCCTTCGAGATGATCCCCACGAGGATCTCGGTCGTGCCGCCCCGGATCGTGTACGAGGGCCCGGCCAGGATCGAACGGGCCAGGAGCCGCTCGAACAGCGATTGCGAGTCGAGCGAGGCGAAGCCGTCGTGGAGCTCGGCCAGCGCCGCGATCACGTCCTGCTCGAAGCGAGTGCCGAGGTCCTTGACCAGGGCCGCCTCGGCGGCCGGGGCGAGGCCCCGGTCGATCATCCGGTTGACCGCGATCGACAGCTGGCGGATGCCCCAGAAGCGTGCCACCGCCCAGCCGGTCAGCTCCCGGGCTCGCTCGCCCAGCTCGGTGCCCTCGTGGTCGCGCAGGTACTGCTCGACCAGCGTCCAGGTCGACAGGAACCGGTCGGGCCCGCCCCGCTCGTAGGCGAGCTCGTTGCCCGTCTGCTCCCAGCCCCGGCCGGCTTCGCCCAACAACAGCTCGTCCGGGACGAAGACGTCCGTCATGACCACCTCGGAGAAGTGGTGTCCCCCGTCGAGGAAGGGGATGGGATTGACCTGCACCCCCGGGCTGGACAGGTCGACCAGGAGCTGCGAGAGACCGTGGTGGCGGTCCTCGGCCTCGGCGGTGCGGCACAGGACGATGAACCAGTCGGCCTCGTGGGCCGCCGTGGTCCAGATCTTGGTCCCGTTCAGCTGCCAGCCGCCGTCGACCTTGACCGCCCGGGTCTTGACGGCGGCCAGGTCGCTCCCGGCGTCCGGTTCGCTCAACCCGATGCAGAACGCGAGGTCTCCGGCGCAGATGGCCGGGATGAACCGCTGCTTCTGCTCCTCGGTGCCGAAGCGCAGGATGACCTGGCAGGACTGCCGGTCGGCGGTCCAGTGGTGGTACACGGGCGCGCCCCAGCGGAGGAGCTCCTCCACCACTAGGAACCGGTCGACGGCGCCCCGCTCGGCCCCGCCGTAGCGGGCCGGCATGGCCATGCCGAGCCAACCCTTGGCCCCGAGCTTCTGGGAGAACGACCGGTCGGCGGGCGCGTCCATCCCGAGGCCGGGCTCGAACGTGCCCCTCGGCAGCTCCTCGGCCAGGAAGGCACGCACCTCCTGCTGGAGGGCGCGCTCCCCTTCGGTCAGCTCCACCAGCTCGAAGCCCAGCGTCACGGCCTCGCAGGGTACGAGGCCGGTCCCAGCGGTGTCGTACCGCCGTGCCGCCCTGCCGTCCCGCCGGGACGTGCTGGTGTGCCAAGGTGCCGACGATGGCAGGGACGACGGACGGGCAGGGCACGGGAGCCGACGGCTGGGTCGTGGTGGCCGACGGGCCCGGTACGCCCACCTGCGACCCGGTGGCCGAGGGCCGTCGATCCGGCATCCACGAAGGCTCGCTCTGGTTGGGGTGGACACTGGAGAGCCGGGACTGGGCCGATCGTCTCGGCGACTGGCCGGCCGCCACCTACATGCCTGCCTACGCCCTGCGCGACGCCGCCCGCGACGGCCGGGTGCGCTACCTCCCGGTGCGGCTGGGTTCGATCCCGGCCCTCCTGGGCGGCTGGCTCCGACCCCGTCTGGCGGTCGTGAGGGCCGTGCCCAGGGGAGGCGGCTTCGCCTTCGCCGAGAACGTCGGCTATGCCGACACCGCCGCCCGGCTCGCCGACGAGGTCGTGGTCCAGGTGGTGGAGGACGCGCCGGACATCGGCGGCCCGCTGGTGGAGGGACGCATCGTGCGGGTGCTCGACGGCGGAGAAGCGGCCACTCCCCCGGCGCTGACCGAGCCGGGCGAGGCCGACCGACGCATCGCCGAGGCCGCCGCCTCGCTCATCCCCGACGGGGCCACCGTCCAGTACGGCGTCGGGGCACTGCCCGACGCCGTGGTGGCGGGCATCACGAGCCGGGTCTCCGTGGTGTCCGGGCTCATCACCGACGCGGTGGCCCGCCTCGACGACCAGGGCCTCCTGGCGGGCGAGGTGATCGCTTCGTATGCCTGGGGACCGGCCGTCGTCGCCCTCGCCGGGACCGGCCGGGTCCGGCCCGTCGGTCTCGCCGAGTTCCATCGAGGGGCGAGGTTGGCCTCGACGCCGAACTTCGTGGCGGTCAACACCGCCCTCGAGGTCGGCCTCGACGGCGCCGTCAACATCGAACGGGCCGGGGGACGCCAGGTGGCCGGCATGGGTGGCCACGCCGACTACTCGGCCGCGGCGTCGGCCTCCACCGGCGGCTTCTCGATCGTGGTCCTGCGCTCCAGCCGGGCCGGCCGGTCGAGCATCGTGGTCCGGCCCGAGGTGGTGTCGACCCCGCGGACCGACGTGCACGTGCTGGTCACGGAGCACGGCATCGCCGATCTCCGCGGCCTCGACGACGAAGGCCGCCGCGCCGCCATCATCGCCGTGGCCGACCCCGAGCACCGGGAGGCGCTGGAGCAGGCGGCAGGCTGACCTCTGCGCGACGCCCCAGAGAGTGCGCCCGATCGGCGCACCCGTGGCACGAGCGGCCCGGCGCCGAAGGCGCCACGAGCGGAGAGTGCAGGAGCATTCTCGGCGACGAAGGAGCCGAGAACCAGAGCGGATGAGACCTCCGCGCGACGTCTACAGCCGGGTGATGTCGAGGCCGAGCTCGCTGAACGCCTCGAACGGGCGGTGGTAGCCGCGCTCGATCTCGGTGACCTCGTGGAGCACCGACGCCCCCTCGGCGGCGGCCGCCGCCAGCAGGTAGGAGAAGCCGCCGCGGATGTCGGGGCTGGTGATCTCGGCCCCACGGAGCTTGGTGATGCCGTGGACGACCGCCGAGTGCAGGTCGCCGGTCTCGTGGAACCGGCAGCCCCGGCCGCCGAGGCAGGAGTCGAACAGCTCGATCTCGGCGCCCATGCGCTGGAGCGACTCGATGTAGGGGAACCGGTCCTCGTAGACCGTCTCGTGCAGTACCGACATGCCGGCGCACTGGGTGAAGAGCACCACCAGCGGGCTCTGCCAGTCGGTCATGAACCCGGGGTGGGTGTCGGTCTGGACGACGGCCGACCGCAGCTCCTCGGCCTCGGCGGCGACGTAGTCGTCGCTGATGTCGAAGCGGGCGCCCATCCGGTCGAGGGTGGAGATAGCGGTGACCAGCCGGTCCTGCGGGCAGCCGAAGACCCGGACCCGGCCCCCGGTCACCAGCCCGGCCACGAGGTACGAGAAGGCCTCGTTGCGGTCGCCCTGCAGGTTGTGCTCGACACCGCCCCGGAGGCGGTCGACGCCCTCGATCACCCACCGGCGGTCGGGCCGGAGCTCGATCCGGGCACCCATGCGCTGCAGGTACAGGCCGAGCTCGATCACCTCGGTCTCGGTGGCCGCGTTCTCGAGGATGGTGCGGCCCTCCGCCAGGCAGGCCGTGAGGAGAACGGTCTCGGTGGCGCCCACGCTCGGGTACGGAAGGCGGATGCGGGCGCCGTGCAGAGAGCTCGCCTTGGCCCGCACGCCCTCGTCGGTCACCTCGATCTCGGCGCCCATGGAGACCAGCGCCTCGATGTGGAAGTCGACCGGGCGGGCTCCGATGCGGTCACCGCCGACTCGGGGCACGTAGGCCTCGCCCACCCGGTGCAGGAGCGGCCCGAGCAGGAGGATCGGGATGCGGTTGCGGCCGCCGTAGGTGCCCGGGACCTGGCCGCCGTGCAGCCCGGCGGCATCGACGGTCACCGTGTCTCCGTCGACCTCGACCTCGCAGCCGAGGCTGTCGAGCATCCCCTTGGTGAGCTCGACCTCGCCGATCTCGGGGCAGTTCCGCACGACGCAGGGAGCGTCGGCCAACAGGGCGGCGACCATGTGCTTGGTCACCGCGTTCTTGGAGCCACGCACGGTGACGTCTCCCCGGAGGGGCCCGGACGGCTCGATCCGCCAGGAGGAAGTCACGACCGACGAGCGTAACGGCCGGCGCAGTTGGGCCAGGGCCAGGGCCAGGGCCAGGAAGGCGCGTGGGTCAGTCCTCGGTCAGGTGATGGGACCCAACCGTCGGACCCGGGCCAGGGCGACGAGCGCGCCGGAGGCCTCCGACTGCAACCTGGGGAGGCCGTCGGGCAGGAACCACCGGGCCTCGGTGATCTCGACCGACCGTGGAGCCACCTCGTTGGCCACCGAGGCGTCGAGGTGGTCGATCGAGGCGCGGTACACGACGTCGACGCGCCGGTGGCGGGCATGGACAACGACGGCCGGCTCCCCCCGGAGTCGCACGTCGAGGCCGACCTCCTCCAGCACCTCCCGCCGGGCACCGAGCTCGGCGTCCTCCCGGCGTTGCAGCAGACCCCCGGGGAAGCCCCAGTGGCGGCGATAGCTCTGGCGCACGAGCAGGATCCGTCCGTCGGGGCGCTCGATCACGCAGATGGCGCCGACGGTGAACTTCGGGGCCAACACCCGGACCGTGGCCCGCCGAACCGGTCGAGGCAGTCGGCCGAACACCCGCAGAGCGGCGGCGTGGAGTCGCCGCACCATGGTCGGAGCCTACGCCTGGGTCGGGGACATGGCTGTAGGCCCGGCATTTGCCGACGGCTCGTGGCCCCGCTGCTCGAGGATCCGCTCCAGCAGCTGCGGTGTGGCCGCCGCCTGGGGCGAGCGACGGGCCGAGTGGTCGAGCACGACCAGGTCGCGACCGGCAGCATCGACAAGCTCGACCCCCACCTCCCGGCACACCAGGAGGGCGGCCATGTAGTCCCACGGCCCGTGATGGCCGGCGAGGTCGACATAGGCGTCGACCCGTCCCGCCGCCACGAGGCAGAGGTCGAGGGCGGCGGCACCCAGGATGCGACCCTGGTCCCAGCCCCAGTGCCGGGTGGGGACGCCGTTGAAGATCACCAGGGCGTCGGCCAGCTCCGTGACGCCGGAGGACGTGATCGGCGCCCCGTCGCACCGGGCTCCGCCGCCCCGGACGGCCTCGAACGTCTCCCCGCTCACGAGGTTCACGACGCTCGCCACCCTCGGGCCGTCGGCGTCGACCGCGCACAGGCTGCTGTTGAACCACGGGATGTGGCGGCTGGCGTTGGTGGAGCCGTCGACGGGGTCGACGACCACCACGATCTCCCGCTCCGGGTGATGCAGGCCCGACTCCTCCGACAGGACACCCAGACCGGCATCGAGCAGGAGGGGGACGACGACTCCGTCGGTGGCCACGTCGAGGGCGTACTGCCCGTGGACTTCGGTCGTCGGTCGTCGGTCCTCGATCGCCCGGAGGGTGTCCGCCGTCCGACGGGCCGCCTCCCGGAACAGCTCGAGCAGGTCGTCGTCGGTCATGCCGTGGTCCGGCGCGGCGCCGGGACGGCCGACGACAGCCTCACCAGGGGGGTCATGGGCGGCGAACCTACCGCCGGTAGCCTCCATCTCGATGGCCGCCATCGACGTCGCGGGCTATGTGGCCGAGCTGAAGGAGCACGCGGTCGACCACGCCTTCCACGTGCACGACGAGCGTCACTTCGTGGAGACCTACTCCCTCCGGCAGGCCTGGGAGGTCGACCTGCACCCCGAGGAGGCCTGCGGCGGCCCGCTCGACCTGCACCTCTCGCTCGAGGTCGACCCCCGCGTCCTGCTCGCCTTCGAGGACCTGTTCCTCGAGCTCGACGAGGGCGACAACCCGCCTGACGAGTTCCACTTCCCGCTCGTGTTCACCTGGCAGCTCCCGCCGCTGGCCAATGGGCCCGACCTGCTGCTCCTGGCCACCGAGCTGGCCGGCGTCGGCGGCCCCGACCTGCCCCTCGAGGTGTCCGCCATCGACTCCTTCGGCTCCGTCACCGACGCGCCGGAACGGTCGGTGTCCATCGTGGCCCGCCAGCCCGTCAGCCTGGCCCGCATCTGGTTGGGCGAGGAGCTCCTGTGCGAGACCCTCGACCGCTGCATGGCGGTCAGCCGGTTCCTCCTCGACCGCGCCCCGGCCTGGCTCTCCGACTGACCCTGTCCCACCCCGCCGGCAGCCTGAGCCGATGGGCTACCGGGGCAAGCTCGACGCACAGGACCAGGCCCGCCGGCTGCGGGCCGAGGGGTGGACCATGCCCGAGATCGCAGTCGAGCTCGGGGTGTCACGCTCGTCGGTCTCGATGTGGACGCGAGAGGTGCCCTACGTCCCCCGCCGGCCGCGCCGCCGGGTCGACAACGGGCCCAACCGCCTGGCCCGTGAGCGGGCGGCCGAGATCCTGGCCCTGCGGGAGTGGGGTCGGGAGGCGGCGGGCGACCTGTCGGAACGCGACCTCCTCATCGCCGGCGCCGCGCTCTACGCCGGAGAGGGCGCCAAGCGAGACGGTGAGGTCATCTTCACGAACACCGACCCGCGCGTGACGCGGCTCTTTCTGGCCTGGCTGCGAGCCTTCTTCGAGATCGACGAATCCCGTCTGCGCATCCGGCTCTACCTCCACCAGGGGCTCGACCTCGACGCGGCGACGTCCTGGTGGTCCGGCCTCACGGCGATCCCGGCCAGCCAGTTCGGCTCGCCGTACCGGGTAAGTCCCGATCGGTCGTCGCCGCGGCGGACCAAGCACCCGATGGGGTGCGCCAGCGTCCGCTACGGCTGCGCACGGACGCATCGCGGCGTGATGGGTCTCGTGGAGGCACTGCTACCCTGCGAACCCTCCTTCCGGGGTGGCGCAATCGGCAGCGCAGGGCACTGTTAATGCCAAGGTTCTGGGTTCGAGCCCCAGCCCCGGAGCCAGCGCGACTTGAGCGCCACTAGCGTCGGCGACTCGTCCGGGGCAGTAGCTCAACGGCAGAGCAGGGCACTGTTAATGCCAAGGTTCTGGGTTCAAGTCCCAGCCCCGGAGCTCAGTCGGCGGGGCGCATCTTCTCGGCCTGCCAGAAGGCGCGCATCGATGTGATGCGTCCGTCGTCGGCGAACGTCA
>DASXLH010000065.1:0-7250 GCA_036496335.1 Acidimicrobiales bacterium | reverse complement strand
GGAGGCCAACGCCCACCTGGAGACGAACGAGCCGTGGAAGGCCGAGCCCGGTCCGGCCGTCGACGCCGTGCTCGGCGACGCGCTGGAGGTGCTCCGGCTGGTGGCCGTGCTGGCCTCCCCCGCCATCCCGGCCACGTGCAGGGAGCTGTGGCGCCGCATCGGCCTCGACGGCGCCCCCGACGAGCAACACCTGCCCGAGGCAGCCGCCTGGGGCGGCTACCCGGGCGGACTCGCGGTCGAGAAGGGCAGCCCCCTCTTCCCGAGGATCCAGCCCTGATGCGGGGAGACCGGTAGCCGCCGTGTGGACCGACAGCCACTGCCACGTGCCCTGGGAGGGCGTGGGGGAGGAGGTGCTGGAGGAGGCCCGGTCGCTGGGCGTCGACCGCTTCGTGACGGTGGGCACGACCGTCGGGACCAGCCGCTCGGCGATCGCCCTGGCCGAGCGCCACGCCGATGTCTGGGCCACGGCCGGCGTCCATCCCCACGACGCCGACGGCGCCGACCTGGCCGCTCTGGAAGCCCTCTTGGGTGCCCCTCGGGTGGTGGCGGTCGGGGAGTGCGGCCTCGACTACCACTACGACCACTCACCCCGGGGGGTCCAGCGCGACGTCTTCGCCGCCCAGGTCGAGCTGGCCCGCCGGCACGACCTGGCCCTCGTGATCCACACCCGGGAGGCGTGGGACGACACCTTCGCCCTCCTCGACGAGATCGGTACACCCGAGCGGACGGTGTTCCACTGCTTCACGGGCGGGCCGGTCGAGGCCGGGCTGGCCCTCGATCACGGCGGGGTCCTCTCGTTCAGCGGGATCGTGTCGTTCAAATCGGCGGACGACGTCCGGGCCGCGGCCGCCCTCTGTCCCCTCGATCGGATGACCGTGGAGACCGACAGCCCCTACCTCGCCCCCGTGCCGCACCGAGGCAAGCCCAACCGCCCCGGGTGGCTCCCGGACGTGGGGGCGGCGCTGGCCGTGGCCAAGGGCCGTTCGTCGACGGAGGTGGCCGAGGCCACCACCGCCACTGCGGCGCGCCTCTTCCGGCTCGCCTGAGGCGAGCGTCCAGGGAGCTCCCTGATCGCGATCCTGCGACGCCGGGGTTGCAGTCGTGTGACGACGACCCCTACGGTCGGTTTGTCCACTTCCGGAGGGCGGAGACCTGACGAGGAAGTTCGCCGAACATCGGCGCGCCTGGTTACTGGCCAACGTGGTGATCACCTTGGCGCTGCTGCCTGCCCTGCTCCCGGGGCTGGCCCAGGGCGACGCGTCCGAGGTCCGCACCGCCGATCCGGCCTCGACCCCCTCGACCGAGCTGGCGGCCACCCACACGACCGTGGGCGGGGTGGCCGAGTCACAGTCCCTCCTCGCCGTCACCACCACGACCACCACGGTCGCCCCTCCGACCACGACCACGACCACGACGCGGCCGAGGCCCACCACCACGACGACGGCGCCCAAGCCGAAGCCGAAGGTGGTGTTGGCGGCACCGGCGCCCGCTCCCACGACCACCGTCCCGAAGCCGAAGCCGACCACGACGGCCCCGCCGGCCACCGGGTCGAGCCAGGTCGGCCGGGCGAGCTGGTACGAGCAGGTGCAGGGCACGTGCGCACACCGCTCGCTCCCCTTCGGCACGGTCGTGACCGTCACCGACAACGCCACCGGAGCGTCGGTGACCTGCACGGTGGGCGACCGGGGGCCCTTCGTCTCCGACCTCATCATCGACCTCTCGCCCGCCGACTTCGGCAAGCTCGCGCCGACCACGGCCGGCGTCGTGGGGGTCACCCTCCACTGGTGAGCCGGCAGGGGAGGCCTCGCCGGGCCGGCGCCTGGCCACCGGCCGCCTGGCAATCCCGCCACCCGTGGCCCACCATGCAGGCGTGACGCTCACCCGGGCGCAGGTCGTCGACCTGCTGGCCCGGGTCGGGAGGCAGCCGAGCCGGTCCCTCGGGCAGAACTTCGTCGTCGATCCCAACACCGTCCGTCGGATCGCCCGACTGGCGGAGGTGGGGAGTGGCGACCAGGTGGTGGAGATCGGCGCCGGCCTGGGATCGCTCACCCTGGCGCTGGTCGAGACCGGCGCCGACATCACCGCCGTGGAGATCGACCGCCACCTGGTGCCCCTCCTACGGGAGCGGGTCGAGCCGCTCGGCGTGCGGGTCGTGGAGGCCGATGCCCTCACCCTCGACTGGGGCGCTCTGCTGGACGGCGGCTCGTGGTCGCTGGTGGCCAACCTGCCGTACAACGTCGCCACCCCGCTGGTGGCCGACATCCTCGACGGGGTGCCGGCTGTCCGGCGGATGCTGGTGATGGTGCAGCGGGAGGTGGCGGAGCGCCTGGCCGCCGGCGTGGGCGACGAGGCCTACGGGGCCGTGTCCGTGAAGGTCGCATACTGGGCCGAGGCGAAGGTCGTCGGGCTGGTGCCCGCCAGCGTGTTCCTCCCCCGGCCGAACGTGGAGTCGGCCCTGGTGGCGATCACCCGCCGGCCCTCGCCCGCCGTCGACATCGAGCCCGAACGGCTGTTCCCGCTGGTGCGGGCCGGGTTCGGGCAGCGCCGCAAGATGCTGCGCCGGTCGCTGGCCGCGCTGGTCACCCCCGAGGTGTTCGAGGCGGCGGGGGTGCGCCCGGAGGCGCGGGCGGAAGAGCTCGGGGTGGAGGAATGGGGCAGGCTGGCGGCGTGCGCGCGCCCGCCAAGCTGACCCTGTCGCTGCAGATCACCGGCCGCCGTCCCGACGGCCTGCACCTCGTCGACGCCGAGATGGTCACGGTGGACCTGTGCGACGAGCTCGTCTTCGACGAGGGCGACCGGTTGGAGATCACCGGCGCCACCGGCCTCGAGGTCCGGGCCGACGACGACAACCTGGTCCGCCGGGCCCTACGGGCGGTGGGCTGCACGGCGCACGTGCAGCTCCAGAAGCGCATCCCGGCCGGCGCCGGGCTGGGGGGCGGGTCGGCGGACGCGGCCGCCGTGCTGCGCTGGGCCGGCTGCGATGATCTCGAGTTGGCCGCCACGCTGGGCTCCGACGTGCCCTTCTGCGTGGTCGGTGGGCGGGCCCGGGTGACGGGCGTCGGGGACGCGGTCGAGCCGCGGGCCCCCCGGGCCCAGGTCTTCACCCTGCTGATCCCGCCCTTCGGCGTGGCCACCGCCGACGTCTACCGGGTCTGGGACGAGCTGGGCGGGCCGCGGTCGGGCGGTCCCAACGACCTCGAGGTGGCGGCGCTGCAGGTGGAGCCCCGACTGCGACCGTGGCGCGACGAGCTGGCCGCCACCACGGGTCTGGTCCCCGTGCTGGCCGGGAGCGGCTCGACGTGGTTCGTCGAGGGCGCTCACCCGGGCGACGACCGGACGGTCGTGCACACCCTCTGAGGAGGGTCGGGATCGCTACTTCTTGGCGCGGCGCTGGAAACGGGTGCGCTTGAGCATCTTCTTGTGCTTCTTCTTGCGCATGCGCTTCCGGCGCTTCTTGATCAACGATCCCATGGCGGGGGCCGAAGATAGCGGTCCTGCCGTGCCCGGAGTAATCCGTTGCCTCGGGAGCGAGCCGCCAGGCGCACCATCCACCCAATTCGGACGCTGCGCCGCTACAACCTCCCGAACGGAACGAGGAGGTCGCATGCCGCCCCACACGCTTCCCTATGCCCTGCGTCGGCTCGAGGGCCGGCACGTGTCCGTGGCCCTGCGGGACGGCTCCCGCCTGGAGGACTGCGAGCTGGTGTCCGTCGCCGGCCGTCGTCGCGGCGGATCGATCTGGCTCCTGGTGGGTGGCGACGACCACATCGTGGCCGTCGACGACGTGCTGGCCGTCAACGGCCTGGGCGAGCACGCCGACACAGCCGCTGGCGGGGCATCCGGGTGACCGTGGCCTCGGGGAGACCCGGGGTGGCTACCCTCCGCCCTGACCTCGATCGGGGGTCGTCCAAGTGGCAGGACACCAGACTTTGAATCTGGGAACGGGGGTTCGAGACCTCCCCCCCGAGCCGTGAAGGAACCTGTGAAGGCGTGACCCTCGTGAACCCGACCCCCCCGCTGGACGGCCGCCTGGCCTGCATCGTGCTCGCCGCCGGCGAGGGAACGCGGATGCGCTCGACCCTGCCCAAGGTGCTGCACCTGGTGTGCGGCCGTCCGATGGTGCTGCACGTCCTCGACCGGCTGGCGGAGGTGCGCGTCGGCCAGGCCGTGGTGGTGGTCGGGGCCGGCGCCGAGCGGGTGGCGCACGGCCTACGGGCCGGCGCGCCGGCCCAGCTCCCGATCGACATCGTCGACCAGGTCGTCCGCGCCGGCACGGGGGATGCCGTGAAGATCGGGCTCGGGATGGTGGCCGACGACGAGTACGACCTCGACGTGCTCGTCGCCCACGGCGACCAGCCGCTGGTGCGGGCCTCCACCCTGCAGCTGCTGATCGACCGCCACCGCGCCTCGGGGGCGGCGGCCAGCGTCCTGACGGTCCGCCTGCCCGACCCGTCCGGCTACGGCCGGATCGTGCGCAACCGCGACGGCCGGGTGGAGCGGATCGTCGAGGAGCGCGACGCCTCCGTCGAGGTCAAGGCGATCGACGAGACCAACACCGGCTTCTACTGCTTCAAGCGGAGTCTGCTGGCGCCGGCGTTGCGCCGGATCCGCCCCGACAACCAGGCCGGCGAGCTCTATCTCACGGACGTCATCCACGTGCTGTCCCGAGCCGGACACCCGGTCGAGGCGATCGAGGCCACCGATGCGGGCGAGATGCTCGGTGTGAACGACCGGGTCCAGCTGGCGGCCGCCGAGAGCGAGCTGCGGCGGCGCACGAACGAGCGCTGGATGACCGCCGGGGTGACGATGCTCGACCCGGGCGCGGTCACGATCGACGCGACGGTCGAGATCGCCACCGACGTGACCCTGCTCCCCGGGACGGTTCTCCGGGGTGCGACCACGGTCGGCGAGGGCTGCGAGATCGGGCCCGACACCCACCTGCTCGACACGGCGGTGGGACGTGGTGCCCGCGTCCGGTGCACCACCGCCGAGGGCGCCAGGATCGGTGAGGGGGCCGACGTCGGGCCCTACGCCTACGTGGGCAAGGGAGCGGAGATCCCGCCCGGGGCTGTCACCGGGCCGTTCTACACTCCCCGCTGATGGAGCTCGCCGCCAAGAAGCGCCTGCAGGTGTACGCCGGTCGTTCGCACCCGGCATTGGCGGAGCAGATCGTCGAGCACCTCGGGGTCGAGCTGGGCGAGGCCAACCTCCGGACCTTCGCCAACGGCGAGATCCACTGCCAGTTCGGCGAGTCGGTGCGGGGAAGCGACGTCTTCATCATCCAGACGCACGCCGAGCCGATCCACGAGGCGATCATGGAGCAGCTGATCATGATCGACGCCGCCAGCCGGGCGTCGGCCAAGCGGATCACCGCCGTCTGCCCCTACTACGGCTACTCCCGCCAGGACCGCAAGGCCGAGGGCCGCGAGCCGATCAGCGCCAAGCTGCTGGCCAACATGCTCGTCGTCGCCGGCGCCAACCGGATGGTGAGCGTCGACCTGCACTCCGGCCAGATCCAGGGTTTCTTCGACAAGCCCGTCGACCACCTCACCGCCATGCCCGTGCTGCTCGAGTACCTCCGGGAGCACGGCGGCGACGACCTGGTGATCGTGTCGCCCGACGCCGGCCGCGTGAAGGTGGCGGAGCGCTACTCCCAGCACCTCCAGGCCGACCTGGCCTTCGTGCACAAGACCCGGCCCAAGGGCACGAAGTCGACGGTCGAGGCCAAGGGCGTCATCGGCGACGTCGACGGTCGCCGGTGCGTCGTGATCGACGACATGATCGGCACCGCCGGCACGATCTGCGCCGCCGCCGAGATCCTGAAGGAGAAGGGCGCTAGCGAGGTGTGGGCCATGGCCACGCACGGCCTGCTGTCCGATCCGGCCGTCGACCGGTTGAAGAACTCGGCGTTCGAGCGGATCGTGATCACCGACACGGTCCCGCTCCCTCCCGAGAAGGAGTTCGACAAGATCGAGGTCCTCTCCGTGTCGAAGATCATCGCCGCCGCCATCGACGCGGTGTTCGACGACACCTCGGTCTCCGAGATCTTCGGCGGCGAGAACCAGACGTAGGCGGTTGGCCGCCCTGGGTGTTTCCCGAGCGCTCCCCTACACTCCACCGGTCCCTCAGGCCCGGCCCCGCCGCCCGGCCCTCGCCGCAGGAGCTCGTCGTCATGCCCGAAATCACCCTCACCGCCGATACCGGACGTGCCACCGGTACGTCCTCGTCGAACCGCCTCCGGGGTGAAGGACGGATTCCGGCCGTGCTCTACGGCCAGGGCGTCGACGCCACCTCGGTCTCGGTCGACCGTCGGGAGCTGCGGGCCGCGCTGCACACCGATGCCGGCCACAACGCCCTGATCAACCTCGAGGTCGGCGGCAGCCGGCACCTCACCATCGTGAAGTCGTTGCAGCGCCACCCCGTGCGCAACGACGTCGTGCACGTCGACTTCATCGTCGTCGACCGCAACGAGGCGATCACGGTCGACGTCCCCATCACGCTCGTCGGGGAGGCGCACGAGGTCGAGATCGCCCAGGGCACGCTCGACCAGGTGCTGTACTCGCTCACGCTCCAGGCCAAGCCTGGCTCCATCCCGAACGAGATCGTGGTCGACGTGAGCGCCCTCACCATCGGCGACTCGATCCGGGTCGGCGACCTCTCGCTGCCGGCCGGCGTGAGCACCGAGATCGATCCGGACGAGGCCGTCGTGATGGCGGCGCTCACCCGGGCCGCCATGGCCGAGACCGAGGAGGGCGACGAGGCGTCGTCCGACGAGGGCGCCGAGAGCGCCGCCGAGGGATCCGGGGAGTCCTAGTCCTTGGCGGCCGACTGGTTGGTGGTCGGCCTCGGGAACCCGGGTGCCGAGTACGCCGGCACCCGGCACAACGTGGGCGCCGACACGGTCGACGTGCTGGCGGGGCGCCACGGCTCCACGCTGAAGCGCTCGAAGCACCGCGCCCTGACCGCCGACGTGCGCATCGAGGGCATGGCGACCGTGCTCGCCTTCCCGCAGACGTACTACAACGAGTCGGGACAGGCGGTGGCCTCCCTGTGCCGGTGGTACGACATCGGTCCGGACCGGGTGATCGTGGTGCACGACGAGCTCGACCTGGCGCCGGGGCGGTTGAAGGTGAAGGTGGGTGGTGGCCTGGCCGGCAACAACGGCCTGAAGTCGATCAAGGCGCACCTGCACACCGACGGGTTCCTGCGGGTCCGGATCGGGGTCGGCAAGCCTCCCGGTCGGATGGCCG
>DASXLH010000064.1:0-15293 GCA_036496335.1 Acidimicrobiales bacterium | reverse complement strand
CCGCGTCACCACCGACGCGATGCCGACGAACAGCGGTCCGTACGGCGCGGGAGTGGCCCGCCAGACATGGGACACGGCATCCAGGTAGGGCCCGTCCCCGAGGCTGAGCGGGCCGTGGAGGTAGGGGTTGATCCCCAGCTCGGCCATCCGGCCCTGGGCCACGTAGCTGTACACGTCCCGGCTGTAGAGGGGCGCCCCGAGCAGCAGGGGCACGGACCATCCACCCAGCATCCACTGCAGGTCCGGTCGGGACGGTCCCCCACCCCGCAGGACGGCCCAGCCGACCCACAACCAGGTGGCGACCAGGATGGTGAGCCCGGTGTAGGCGACGAGGTAGCCGAGCCAGTCGTCCGGCCGCACGCTGCGGAAGGGGGCGGTCCCGACCACGGCCCCGCCGAGCGTCATGAGGGTCGTCCCGACCGCGCCGAGGACGAGGGCGGCCCGCCTCAACGGCTCGGACCCAGTCGGTAGAGCCGGACGCCGTCGATGACGTCGACCAGGTGGTAGCTGGTGGTGACCATCTCCCAGAGGGGCGTCGCCGACAGCGGGTAGTACTCCTGCTGGCGGATCGAAGCCGTCGAGGTGTCGACGATGAGGTCGGCCGGATGCTCGGCCAGGTCGTCGTCCAACATGGCCCAGGCGCCAGGCAGGGCGTCGGAGGCGTCGCCGCTGCCGTTCGGGCGCCCACCGGAGTTCCCAGTCAGGAAGCCGGTGTGCACGAAGCGCGTCGCCGGCTCGCGCCCGGAGGCCCAGTACAGCTCGGGAAGGTCGCCCCACACGAGTATCCGGTCACCCGGGACCGTCTCGTCGCGCACGCCCTGGGCGAGCTCGGCGACCGGGATGGACGCCGAGTCGCCGGTCGGGAAGAAGCCGATGATGGCGCAGACGATGGCGGGCGCGGCCACGACGCCGGCCAGCACGTTCCTCGCCCTCGGCGAGATGCGGGCGAGGGCGGGCGCCGCGATCAGCACCGCCGGCGGCAGGAGGGGAAGGTAGTAGTGCCCGAAGAAGCGGAAGCCGGCCACGACCGCCACGAGGCCGCTGACCACCCACAACCAGAGGTCGATCGACGCCAGGCCACGCCTGGCGGCCAGCACGCACAGCCCCAGGAGGCCGAGCTCCAACCCGGCCAGCGACACGGTCATGGCGAAGCCCCGGAGGAAGGCCTCCTCGAACGACCCGACGTTGCCGAGGTAGCCGCCGTTGCCCGTGACCGTCCAGAGCAGGAACGGACCGGGCCCGAGCATCACGGCCGCCACCGCCACCGGGAGGGCGAAGCCGCAGGCCATCCGACCCAGCCCGGCGCCCCGACGGGAGCGCCAGACCAGGTAGGCGACGGGCAACAGCGTCGTGATGGCGGTCTGCTTGCACAGCGTGGCCAGGGCCAGGTACACGCCGGAGCGACCGGGCCGGTCACGAGCGGCGGCGATGACCGCAGCCGTCATGGGAAGGAGCTGGAAGAGCTCGAAGGTGGCGGCCTGCGAATCGTCCGGGAAGAACGCCACGAAGGCAACGAGGAACAGCAAGCCCGACGCCAGCGCCAGCTTGTCGCTGGCGTAGCGGCGCTTGACCTCGTTGGCCAGCAGGACGGCGGTAGCCACCAGGGCGACGAGGGCGAGGATGCGGACCGGACGGATGTCGGTCGAGCCGGTGAGGCGGAAGACGACCGAGTAGAGATACGGCACGATCGGCGGCTTGCGGTCGGCGGTGTCGTGGTAGAGCCGGCCTCCCCGGGCCAGCACCGTCGCCATCGTGGCCAGGCTGGCCTCGTCCGAGTTGAAGAGGCGGACGACCAGGCCCGGCAGGTGCAGGACGACGGCGGTGGCGGTGAACCAGGCGAGCTGCACCCGATCGATCGCCCACATCGAGGGTTGATCGACCTCCGCCCCTGTCCCAAGCGCCCCGCCGCGGGCGGGTTCGAGATCAGCGGCCATCGGCCTCACAGGCTAAATGCGAACGCCGACCGGTTCAGCCTCTCACTCGCGATCGGCAGAGGCGAGGTTGGATCCGGCGCCGAGGTCCTCGGCCTCGGCCCGGGCCAGGAGCACGAGTCCCACCGCCGCCGCCGCGAAGCCCAGCACCGCCACCGCACCACGGGCGCCGTTGAGCTCGGGTCGCTCGCCGAGCACGACGATCCCGAGGACCATCGAGCCGAGCGCTTCCGTGACCGTCGCCACCGGCAGCGAGACCTGGACCCGGTCGGCCTGATAGATGGCCTGCACCAGCATCACCGTCCCGAGCGCCGCTCCGAGGAGCACGTACGGGTACGGGGTCCGGGCCGCGGCCCAGACGCCGCGCTGGAGGGCCAGTCCGAAGCCCCGAGCGACGCTGGCGACGTAGGCGTTGCCCATGCCGGCGGCGACGCCGACGCAGATGCCCCGGATCAACCCACCCTTCGTCCGGGCCAACGCCGAGGTGGTCAGGATGACGGCGCCGACGACGATCGTCTCCATGAACCAAGCGGTGTGCGACGTGTGGCCGATGCCCGACGGCCGCGGGCTGGCGATGCGCAGGAACAGGAAGAGACCGACCACGACGGCGGTGATGGCCGTCCAGCGGTTGGCGCCGAGCGGCGTACGCCGCCACCACGACGTGAGCCAGAGGCACACGACCAACGACGCCGTCACGATGGGCTGGACGACGACGACGGCGCCCACCCGAAGGGCGGCGATCTGGAAGAGGAAGGCCACGCCGCTCACCGCCACCCCACCCAACCACAGCGGGCGTTGCAACAGCCGCGTCAGGGTCGAGACGTGCAGCGCCTGACCGAACGGGACCTGGCGCGCATCGTGCTGTTGCAGCGTCATCCCGAGGCCGAACAGAAGCGCGGCTGCGATCGCAAAGAGGACCGCCATGCTCACCGACCCCCAGCGGTGACGCGGCGGTGCCTGATCTGGTTGATCATCGGTGACACCGTACGCTGCCGCCGACCAATTCTCCGACCACGCCGGCGCCCTCCATACCGCCCGCGGTCCCCCGGCCCCCAGGTAGGTCTTCCATGGCAGTCGCCCTCCGAGTCCCTCCGGCCCGCCCCGTCTTCAGCGCGGCGGACCGCGACGACGTCGCCCGCATGGTGACCGAGGCGCTGGCCACGGGTTCGATGACCCTCGGCCCGAGGACGGTGGAGCTCGAGCAGGCCTTCGCCAAGCGGCATCAGGCGGCTCACGCCGTGGCCGTCTCCAGCGGCACGGCCGCCCTGGAGGTCGCCCTGCGGATCATGGGCGTCGAGGGCCGGGACGTGATCGTCCCGACCAACACCTTCTTCGCGACCGCTGCCGCCGTCCTCCACGCCGGCGGACGGGTGCGCTTCGCCGACGTCGATCCCGACACCCTGTCGCTCTCGCTCGAGACCGTGCAGGCGGCGCTGACGCCCGACACCGCGGCGGTGGTGCTCGTGCACATCGGCGGCGCCGTCGCCCCCTCGTCGCCCGAGATCGCCGCCCTCTGCGCCGAGCGGGGCATCGACCTGCTGGAGGACGCCGCCCACGCCCACGGCTCCGAGCTCGACGGCCGACCCGCCGGCTCGTTCGGTCGCGCCGCCGCCTTCTCCTTCTACCCGACCAAGGTCATGGCCTCGGGCGAGGGGGGCATGGTCATCACCGACGAGCAGGCCTTCGACGACGAGGCCCGCATCTACCGCGACCAGGGCAAGGCCGGCTTCCTGGGCGGCGACCACGTACGGCTCGGCTACGCCTGGCGGATGAGCGAGCTGCACGCCGCCGTTGGGATCGTCCAGCTCCGCCGGCTCGACGAGTTCCTCGCCATCCGGCGCCGGGCCGCCGACGCCTACGACGCCGGCCTGGCGGCCATCCCCGGGATCACGCCCCTCCCGGCCGACCTGCGGGTCGGGTCGAACTACTACAAGTACCTCGCCCTGCTCGATCCCGGCATCGACCGGGCCGACGTCAAGAAGCGCCTGCGCGAGGAGCACGGCATCGGGATGAGCGGAGAGGTGTACGCCTCGCCCCTGCACGACCAGCCGGTCTTCCAGGGCATCGACCACGGCCCGCTGCCGGTGGCCGAGGACGTCTGCGCCCGCCATGTGTGCCTCCCAGTGCACTCCGACATGACCGCGGCCGAGACCGACTTGGTCCTCACCGCCCTCGCCGCCGTCCTCTCCTGACCGAATTGGGTGCGTCAGAAGCCATCTTTGGGCTTGTCACACACCCAGTTCGGATCTTGAAGCTCCTTCGGGCTCAACCCCGGTCGACGGCGAAGGCGAGGAAGCCCCTCCCGCCGGGGATCTCCCGGACGCACACGTCCGGCGCGGCGCACGACGCCGGAGGGTCGGCGGCCATGGACCGCAGCATCGCCACCTCGTTCACCCCGTCGGTGCGGTCGTAACCCGGGGCGATCAGCACGACGTCGACGTCGCGGTCCCGGAGAGCGGCGCTGTAGGTGGCGACATCCGGCCAAGAGCGCCGCAGCTGGCTCTCGGGGAAGAAGTCGGAGTCGATCCGCCCGCCCGCCTGGAGGAGTCGGTACATCCCCACCCGGCTGTCACCGAAGCCGAGGACCCGATAGGTGACTCCCGGCCGGAAGCTCGGTCCCCCGGCCCAGTCGGCCACCGCCGCGTCCGGGACGCGGTCCATCCCGGCCCATGAGTAGGGGATGCGCAGGTAGCCCCAGCTGATCGCAAGGGTCACGGCCACGGCCGCGGCCAGGAACGCGCCCATCGCCGGCTCCGGCCGGGAGCGACGTCCGAGCGCCAAGAGGACGGGGATGAGGAGGAACTCCGCCCGGGGCAGGACGGTGTCGGCGAAGCTTGCGATCCGGACGCCCGTCGACGCCTCCGTGAAGACGGACGATCGCAGCACGACCAGGATCGCCGGGATGGCCGCCGCCAGGGAGATCAGGTACCCGACCACGAGGGCACGGCGGGCCGGCTCCCATCGCAGGCGGAGCAGCACCGTCACGGCTGCGATCGGCACCAGCACGGCCGGATGGGTGAGCTGGGCGAGCGCCGCCAGGACCACGGCCGCGCCCCGATGCCCCCGTCGCCAGGCCGCGATCGCGGCCATGAAGAACGAGGCCGCCCACAGGAAGGGGATCTGACCGTTGAGCACGCCCGCCACCAGCGCCGGGTTCAGCAGAACGCCGACGGCCCACCAGGAGCGTCGCAGCTCGGGGAAGGCCACGAAGGTGAGCACGACGAGTCCGATGCCTCCGGCGACGAGCGTCAGGGTCACGGAACGGTCGCCGAACAGGGGGTGCAGGACGGCCGCCGTCAGCCAGGGCGTGACGCCGTAGGGGAAGGCGACCCCGTCCCCATGGGCGACGACCGGCATGGTGTAGGGCAGCCCGTGTCCGTGCCAGAGTCTGTCGGCGACGTACCAGACGTGCGCGTAGTCGATCAGGCTGTCGAGGGTGACGAAGATCCGGTGAGCAGCCACACGGACGAGGCAGACGATCCACACGACGGCGAGGACGACCGCCACGCCGTCGCCGACCATCCCCAGTCGTCGCTGCCAGCCGGGCACGCTGGTCCCGGGACGCTCGGCGTCGAGGTCGGCGCTCATCCGACCTCCGACCCGAGCCGGCCGTCCGTCGCGGCCGCCCCAGAGCTGAGTCCCCGTCGCCGCTGGTGGCGATGGGTCTCGACCGGCGCGGTGGCCGTCGTGGCGGTCGTCGACCTGACCGTGGCGGCGTGGCTGGCGCCGGTGGCGGGCGGCGCGCTGCCGGCCGTCCTCTTTATGGGTGCATTGGCGGCGGCCGCCGGGGCGGTGCTCCTCCTGGTCGGGCGCTCCCGCTGGACCCGTCGCATCCTGGCCGGCGTCGGGACCCTCACGGTGGTCGGGCTGGCCTGCTGGGTGGGCGCCAACTCAGCCACCGCCGACTGGTTCGGGCACCAGGTCTCGCACGGCCCTCGCGACCGCCCCCAGGTGGCGCTCACCTTCGACGACGGACCCAACGTCACCGCCACGGAGCAGATCGCCCGGCTCCTCGACGCCTCCGGCGCGAAGGGGACGTTCTTCCTCGTCGGGAAGGCGGCGACGAGACGGCCTGACATCGTCCGCTTCCTGGTGGGCGACGGGCAGCTGGTGGGCAACCACTCCCAGAACCACGACGAGACCCGCTGGCTGGACCCCCGGTACCCCGAGCTCGAGCGGGCCCAGCACTCCATCTCGGAGGCCGGCGGCGTCTGCCCGGCCTGGTACCGGGCGCCGCACGGGCAGCACACGCCCTTCACCGCCCACGTCGTGGCCGACGCCGGCATGACGATGGCCGGATGGGACGTCTCGGCCGGGGACTGGCTGGCACAGGATCCCGCCGCCCTGGCCGACCGTGTGCTGGCCCAGGTGCGGCCGGGTTCCATCATCGACCTGCACGACGGACTCGACGGCGACGTCACGACCGACCGGACGGTGCTCGTGCGGGCGCTGCCGCTCATCCTGGCCGGGCTCCAGCGCAAGGGCCTCGAACCCGTGCGCCTCGACGAGCTGCTCGGCGGCCGTGCCTATCTCCCGTCGTGCTGAACCGCGACGACCGACCCGGAACCCGACCCCGGGCGCGACCGCCGGCGGCGCCACACCCGGAGGGCCGCCACCGGGATCATGAAGCCGTCGATGGCGGCATCGACGAAGCTGGTGCGTGACCGGAACACCGGTACCGGTACCACTACATCGTTGCGGACCCGGTAGCCGAGCCGACACAACACGACGGCCACCTCCACCGTCTCGCTGTACTTGTAGCCGCGGTAGTAGTCCAGCGCGTCGGCCAGGGCGCCCAGGCGGAACACCCGGTAGCCGGACTCCACGTCGAGGAGCCGCTGCCCGGCCCACAAGCTGGCCCAGGCCGACAGCGAGAAGTTGCCGACCTTCTTGAGCAGCGGATAGGTCGACAGGTCACGCCGCACGAGCAGGGCGTCGAGCGACTCACGGGCGACGAGCGACTGCAGCTCCTCGAACACAGCCAGCTCGTGCTGGCCGTCGGCGTCCACCGTGAAGACGAGGTCGTCGGGATCGAGCTCGCCCCGCTCCATCCGGCTCCGGAGCTCGGTGAGGGCCCGGTAGTAGGCGGCCGACATCCCGCGATTGGCGTCGAAGGTGAGCAGCTGGACCCCGGAGCGGCCCTCCATCCACGCCTCGATCCTGGCCCGGGTGGCATCGACCGATCCGTCGTCGACCACCACCAGCTGGTCGACCAGGGGAAGGAGCTCGTCGAGGACGACGGCGACGGTCGCCTCCTCGTTGTAGGCGGGTACGACGGCGATGCGCCGTCGCGCTTGCGGGTCGGCCATGGCGGGACATGGTGGCACCCTTCGCTCCCCTCGCCGCGAACGGCCATGATCCCCGACCGATACGGGGCCGGCAACCGGCCGGTGGTTACATTTCGCATCGTGCGAGCACTCGTGACGGGCGGCACCGGCTTCATCGGGTCCCACGTCGTCGACCATCTCGTGGCGGCCGGCCACGACGTCGGCGTCATCGACCTCCGGACGCCGCACCGGCCCGATGTCGACCACCTGCCTGTCGACGTCGGCGACCTCGACGGCCTCGTCGAGGCCACGGTCGGGGCTGATGCCGTCTTCCACCTGGCTGCGTTCGCGGACGTGAACGACGTCCATGCCGATCCGGTCGGCGCCGTCGAGATCAACGTGCTGGGCACGACCAAGGTGTGGGAGGCGTGCCGGCGCAACGACGTGAAGCGGGCGATCCTGGCCAGCACCGTGTGGGTGTTCGGCGCCTCCCCCGACGACGGGAGCGACCTCCTCGACGAGACCTCTCCGTTCGCCGTGCAGCAGGCCGGCCACCTGTACACCAGCTCCAAGCTGGCCTCCGAGCTGGTGGCCCACAGCTACTACGAGCTGTACGGCCAGGAGTTCACGGTCCTGCGCTACGGCATCCCCTACGGGCCACGGATGCGGCCGGCGCTGGTGATCCCCAAGTTCGTGACCATGGCGCTCGAGGGCAAGCCGATCACCATCAACGGCGACGGCTCCCAGCACCGCAACTACCTCTACGTCGAGGACCTCGCCCAGGCGCACGTCCTCGCCCTCGGCGAGGCCGGGGTCAACCAGGTCTTCGACCTGGAGGGCAGCGAGCAGGTCACCATGCGCCACCTGGTCGACGCCATCAGCACGGCGCTGGGCCGGGAGCTCGACGTGACCTACGGCGAGAGCCGGGCCGGCGACTACGCCGGCCGGCCGATCTCGGCCCGCAAGGCCGACGAGCTGCTCGGCTGGCACCCGACCGTGTCCTTCGCCGACGGCCTGCTCCGCTACGTCGACTGGCACCACCAGAACGTGGCGGCGCCGGTGGCGGTGGCATCCGCCGTGCTGGCACCAGCCGTGCTCGCACCGGCCGAGTCGACCCCGGCCGAGGTGATGCCGGTCCCGGTCGGCGCGGTCGCCGCGACCGAGGTGCCGATCGCCCCACCGGCCGTCCCCGAGCTCGTCCCGTCGAGGAGCATCGCCGCGGTCACCGGGGCCAGTGCGGCCGTGCTCCTCGCCCCAACCCTCAGCCTCGCCGAGCGACCCGCGCTCGCCATCGCCGCCCTCGTTGCCGCGCTAGCGGCGGCCGTGCTCTCCCGCCAGCTCCCCCGGGTCCCCCGGCTGGTGGCCGCCGGCGCCACCCTGGTCGGCATCGGTCTGCTCGGCGTGACCACCCAGACGCTGGTCGTCCTCGCCGCCGCCACCCTGATCGGCGTCGCCCTCCCCCAGCCGCCCCCTCGGGCCCGCTGGCGGGAGTGGGCCGCCGGCGCCGCTCTCGGCTCGGCCACCCTCATCACGATCAACCGTCTCGAGCCCAGCTCGCTGCTGTGGTCGGCGGCGGTGCTGGGTGTCGCCACGAGCGGCGCCGCCATCTCCTCCCCCGGCTGGGCGATCCGCCGCGAGTCCTGGCGGGCCGGAGCCATCGCCATCGTCGCCGCCGTCATGCTCGTGGGCTGGTCGGGCGCCACCAATGCCGGGGCATCGTGGTTCGGCTCGGTCGTGACCCACGGCCCCCGTGACACCGGTCGCATCGCCATCACCTTCGACGGTGACGCGTCGGACACCAACGTGGCCGCCATCCAGAAGGAGCTCGACGACGGGGGCGCCACCGCCACCTGGTTCCTCACGCCGGACTCGATCGCCGCTGACCCCGCCGTGGCCCAGGGCCTCGTCGCCCACGGGCAGCTCACCGCCATCGCCGCCGACGGCCTCAGCAACGCCGCCGGCCTCGACGGCGAGGTGCTGGACCGGGCCCAGGACACCTTCAAGGCGGCGCTCGGCACCTGCAGCAGCTACCTCCGCCCGGCCCACGCCTGGCACACCCCGATCTCGGCCGCCGTCGCCCACGACCACGGGATGCAGCTCGTGACCTGGGAGACGCGCATCTCCCGCCGCTCCTCGACCATCACCGGCAGCGAGGTGCGCATCTCCTCGATCCGCCCCGGGGCCATCGTCGCCTTCGACCTCGACAACCCGTACACCCCGGCGGCCGTGCAGGACCTGCTCGACTACGCCCGCTCGCACCACCTGGCGCCGACGAGGCTCGACCACCTCCTCGACACCACCCCTCCCGCCTCCTGCTGACCGCGTGGCCCCGCAGGCCACCAGCCTGGGTCGTTCACCCGTGGAGGGTGCGCCGATAGGCGGACCCGTGGCCCGAGCGGCCCGGCGCAGAAGGCGCCAAGAGCGGAGAACGCAGGGGAATTCTCGGCGCCGAAGGCGGCGAGATCGGTCGGATGTGACCTAACCGCTGAGTCTCTCAAGCGTTGGCCAGTCCGATCGGATCGCCGACGGCGTGCATGTGCTCGATGAGGCCGCCGCGGATGTTCAGGAGCAGGACGACCACGATCACGCCGTCCTGTGACACCAGCACCGCCGGCTGGTCGTTGACGAACGAGGACACCAGCGTCGATCCGGTGTGGGGCCCGACGTAGCCGACCACCCGGCGGGCGACCTGCTCGGGACCGTAGGACGGCGGTCCGGCGGCGGTGATGACGCCGCCCGGGGTGCCGTTCCCCGACACCTCCGGATCGAGAACCTCCATGAGGGCTCCGAGATCCCCGCCTGACGCCGCCGCCATGAACCGCTCCACCACGGTGTGGTGCTCCGGGAGCTCGATGTGCGAGCGCACGGGCGCAGATTCGTCGCGGAGTCGCTGACGGGCGCGGCTGGCGAGTTGGCGACACGCCGTCGGGGTGCGCCCGACGATGGAGGCGATGGTGTCGAACGGGAACTGGAACACGTCGTGGAGCACGAAGGCCGTGCGCTCCGGCGGCGTGAGGCGTTCGAGCACGGCCAGCAGCGCGCCCCGCACGGTGTCGTCGAGCGTCACGACGTCGGCAGGGTCAGCCGGTCGACTCGACAAGGCCGATGAGACGGTCGCGACCTCGATGGAGGACTGTTCGGTGGCGGCCTCATGACGTGCGTTGGCGGATCGCAGGTGGTCGAGACAGAGGCGTCCCACCACGACCACCAACCAGCCTCGAACGTCGTTGATGTCGTCGATGTCAGCCCGGGCGAGACGCACGAACGCCTCCTGCACCATGTCCTCGGATCGACCGAGGTCCCCGAGCATCCGGAAGGCGATGTCGAGCAGGTGGCGGCGCTCGACCCGGGCGATGTCACCGATGCGGGGATCGAATCCGACGCTCTTCATGACCATCCTCCTGTCGGCGCCCGCGTCAAGCGGTACCCGAAGCCGTAGGACGACGTAGCCGCTCGAAACGTGACGTCGGAAGGCGAGATCCGATCTGCGTCGATGCGTCACGTTCCAGGCGCCGACGTCGTCCTGTGGGGGTCGACCGATCCGTACCGATTCGCAAGGAGAGATCATGACCCCGATCATCGAAGCCCGAGGCGTGCGGAAGCGCTTCGGCGACGTCGACGCCCTGGCCGGCCTCGACCTCGTCGCCGAATCCGGCCACGTCACGGCGATCCTGGGGCCGAACGGGGCCGGCAAGACCACGTTCGTGAGCGGGGTGGCGACCCTGCTGCGCCCCGACGCAGGCCAGATCCTCGTCGCCGGCATCGACGCCGGCGCGGAACCGAAGCGGGTGCGGGAGATCATCGGCCTCGCCGGGCAATACGCCTCGGTCGAGGCGGCGATGACCGGGACCGAGAACCTGCGGATGGTGGCCAGGCTGTTCGGGCTGGGCCGCCGGGACGCCGCCATCGCCGCCGCCAGCGTGCTCGAGCGGATGGACCTGGCCGATGCTGGCGACCGCCTGGTGCGCACCTACTCGGGCGGCATGCGGCGCCGGCTCGACCTCGGTGCCAGCCTGGTGGGGCGCCCGCAGCTCCTCTTGCTCGACGAGCCCACCACCGGGCTCGACCCGCGTGGCCGAACGGAGCTGTGGGCCGCGATTCAGAACCTCGTGGCCGACGGGACCGACGTGCTGCTGACGACGCAGTACCTCGAGGAGGCCGATCAGCTGGCGCGTCACATCGTCATCATCGACCACGGCCGCGCCATCACGGCCGGGACGCCGGACGAGCTGAAGGATCGCGCCGGGCGCAACGTGATTGAGGTCCGTCCCCGGTCCGCCGGTGACCTCCCGGCCGTGGAGGAGGCGTTGGCCCGGATCGGGAGCGAGGTGCCGCAGACGGACCTGGACGCGCGGCGCGTCACCGCCCGCGTCGACGGCGGCGGCGATCAGCTGCGCGATCTGGTCCGCGTCCTCGACGAACGAGCCATCGAGGTCGACGACGTCGGTCTTCGCCGACCCAGCCTGGACGAGGTCTTCCTGGCCGTGACCGGCACCCATCTCGATCCCACCGACCCCCACGCCGACCCGCAGTCCGCGGTGCCGGACGCGGCCTGATCCCGGAGAGCTCCGATGACCACCACAGACACCCGCATCGTCGGCCCGCTCGTGGAGACGCCCGTCTCCCACGCCACCGGCGCCGATTTCGTGATCTCCGCCCTTCAGAGCGCGAGGCGCACGATCCTCCAGTTCTTCCGCACACCGCAGCTGCTCATGTTGGGCACGGTGCAGGGCGCACTGTTCCTGTTCATGTTCCGCTACATCTTCGGTGGCGCCATCAACCCGGGCGGCGGGCTCGACTACGTCGACTTCCTCGTGCCGGGCTTCCTCGTGACCGGGATCCTGTGGCTGGGGATGCCGGCCAGCTCGGGCGTCGCCGAGGACGCCGCCACCGGCGTGCACGATCGCCTCCGTTCGCTGCCCATCCCGCGGTCCTCCGTGATGTTCGGACGTTCGATCGCCGACACGGCACTCACCCTCTGGGGGATGTCCGTGGCCACCGCGCTGGCATTCGTCGTCGGCTTCCGACTCCACGCCGCCGCGCTCGACGTGGCGCTGGCGGTCGCGCTGCTCGTGGTGGCGGTGTACTGCTTCACCTGGATCTTCATCACGATCGGCCTCGTTTCGAACAGCGCGCAGGCAGCCAACGGGATGGCCACCCTGCTGGTGATCCCCCTGGCGTTCGTCTCCGCCGCCTACGTGCCGGGTCGCTCACTCCCGGGCTGGATGCAGCCCGTCGCCGACCACCAGCCGTTCACGGTCCTGAGCAACGCCTTGCGCAGCCTCATGCTCGGCGGCTCCGAGGCGGTGGGCCTCGGCCACTCGACCACCTACTGGGTGGCGCTGAGCCTCGCCTGGTGCGCCGGCATCTTCCTCGTGTTCGCCACCATCGCCGTCACGCGGTTCGCCCGGCGCCGCTGAACGGCTCAGAACCTCGGTCGGAGGTGACCTATCCGCGGAGTCTCTCAGCGCGATCCGGCTCGACCCAGTCGAGACCGCCACGAGCCACTCGGCGCCGGCGGGGCGGTGATGCGGTCGGCGTGCAACGCACGCTCGTGCGCCTCGGCCGCAGCCGTCCCCCGATCGTCGAGCGGACCCAGGGTGCCCACCACCCGGCGAAGCAGCCAGTCGGCCAACGACGGGTTGCGGGCCAGGACCGGGCCGTGCAGGTAGGTGCCGACCACGTTGCCCCGCACCGCACCCTCGGGGCCTCGGTCCCGACCTTCCGGATCTCGTCGCCGACCGAGGACGTCCTCGTCGCCGCCGTGGGTGATCCCGGCATGGTTCTCGTAGCCACGGAGGACCTCGACCCCTTCGAGATCGGTCGTCACCGTGACCTCGCCGACCTGGCGGGGGCCCAGCCCCCGCACCGTCTCCACGTCGAGCAGGCCGAGCCCTCCCTGCGCCTGCCCGGGCTCGACCTCGTAGCTGGATCCGATCAGCTGGTAGCCGGCGCAGACGGCCAGCAGCGCCGCACCCCGCTCGACGGCGGTGGCGAGACCACCGCCCCGCAACTGCTCGAGGGCGTGCTGCTGAGCGAAGTCCTCGCCGCCGCCGAGCACGTAGAGGTCGCAGTCCAACGGGATCGTGCCGCCGGCGTGGACCTCCACCACCGCGCTCGGGATGCCACGCCACTCCAGCCGTCGGGCCAGCACGGTGGCGTTGCCGCGGTCGCCATAGGTCCCCAAGAGGTCGGGGAACAACAGGCAGATGCCCACGGCGCTGGACGCGGGCGGCCGCTCAGCCATCGGCGCCGGCCCGTCGCAGATCGCTGAAGGCGGTGTAGGTGGCGGCCACGTCGACCTGACCGGGTGGGAGGCAGGCCAGGGCCACCTCGGGATCGGGTTCGACCGAGTGGGCGATTCCGGCGTAGTGCAGGCGCACGCTCATGGCACCGCACCGGTCACCCGAGGCCACCACCGTCCGGCCCTGCAGCCGCTCGAACGGGACGTCCCACAACCACGACACGTCCTGACCGTCGGCGATGCGCGAGTTGATGACGATCACCAACGGGTCCCTCCCGTCGGCCAGCAGCTCGAGGAGCTCGGCCCAACCGGCTGGGTTCTTGGCCAGCAGGAGGCGGGCCGTGCCACCCGGCCGGCGTCGCTGGACGTAGCGGCCCAGCACGTCGGTGACCTGGGCCATGGCCTCGGCGGAAGCCGCGGGATCGGCGCCCAGCGACCACGCCGCCGTCAGCGCGAAGGCGGCGTTCCCGATGTTGTAAGCGCCGGGAAGGGCCAGTGACAGCCCGAGCGAGCCCCATGGGCCGGTGACGACGGTGCCGTCCACCACCACGTCGGGCACCGGGCGGGTCAGGTCGCAGGTCGAGCACTCCCAGGCCCGCCCGTCGTGGACCAGCAGCCCCCCGCAGGCGGGGCAGGTGTGGCTGTCCTCCCGCCACATTCCGCCGGGCGAGACCCAGGTGGTCGGGAGCCCGCCGACGGCCAGCACGATCTGGGGGTCGTCGGCGTTGGCGACCACCAGCCCGGGCGGCGCCTCCTGCAGCACCCGCTGCCAGCGCTTCATGATGATGTTGGGCTCCCCCACCCGGTCGAGCTGATCGCGGCTGAGGTTGAGCAGCACCGCCACCCGAGGTGAGGTGCTGAGGGCCTCCCCCAGCACCATCTCGTCGACCTCGAGCACCATCGTGGCGCTGTCGAGGCGGGCGATCAGGGCCGAGGCCAGGCCGGATCGAAGGTTGGCGCCCGTCGAGCTGGAAGCACCGAGGGCGGTGGCCAGGAGGTGGGTGGTGGTGGTCTTGCCGTTCGTCCCGCTCACCACCAGGGTCGTGCGGGCCTCGCCGATCGTCGCGATGAGATCGGGGTCCACCAGCAACGCCAACTTGCCGCCGATCACGCCGCCCTCGCCCCGACCGGTCACGCGCGACACCCAGCCCGTCAACCGGCCGGCGGCGATGGCCAGCCTCGTCCTCACCGACGGGGGCGTCCCGGACGGATCGGGAGGACCCGGCACGACCACGACGTCACCCTAGGTTCCGTCCGGACAGGTCACGTTCGCCGGAGGGTTCAGGCCCAGCCGAAGAGCTGCGAGGCCGTCACCGGCGTCAGCCCCCGGGCGGCGAGTCCGTCGAGCACGGTCGGCACCGCCGCGACGGTACCGGCGTGGCCGAAGTGCAGGCTGACGATGCTCCCGGCCGTGACGGCCGCCAAGGTCCGCGCCGCCACCGCCGCCGCGCCGGGGTCCTGGTAGTCGAGCGGGTCGACGTCGAAGCCGAGGACCATCGGGTACCCCGCCTCGGCCGCCACCTCCTGGACCACGGCCGGCGGCGCATGGGTGCCGTCGTCGGTGCCCGACGGACGGAAGAACGAGCCGCCGCCTCCGGTCAGCCGCGCCAGCGTGTCGCGGCAGCGCTCGACCTCCCCGGACATCGCCGCCCGGGACAGGTTGGCGAAGGTCGGATGGGTATAGGTGTGGTTGGCCAGCTCGTGGCCGGCGCCGACGAGCTTCTTGGCCCACTCGGGATGGGCGTCGAGCCAGTTCCCCACGATGAACGCGGTGATCCGGACCTGCCGCCGGTCGAGCACGTCCAGCAGCGCCTGATCGATGCCGAGGTCACCGTTGGTGTGGAAGGTCAG
>DASXLH010000063.1:0-2854 GCA_036496335.1 Acidimicrobiales bacterium | reverse complement strand
TCCGGCCGCCCCGTACGAGCGGCGTGCGCGGAACATAGACCCCAACGCCGATCGGGCACCATCGGGCCCGGCCGGAGCACCCATCCAGAGGTACCGTCGCCGCGGATGACCCATCGAGCCCGACGCACGCCGCCCGTGTCGTCTCCGAGCGGGAGGGCACGGTCATGACCCACGCGGTGGACGAGGTGAACCGCTGGCTGACCGCCAATTGGGACGCCACGTTGAGCTTGCGGGCCTGGTGGTCACGTCTCGCCGAATCGGGGTGGGCGGTGCCCGACTGGCCCACCGACTGGCACGGGCGGGGACTCACGCGGGCCGACGCCATTCTGGTGAGGCGAGCCGTCCAGGACCACTCGGCGGTGCCGGCGCCGACGGGGTTCGGCGTCGGGATGGCCGGACCGACGATGCTCGCCCACGGCGACGTCGACCAGAAGTCCCGCCTGCTGCACGAGATCATCGACGGCTCGGTCGCCTACTGCCAGCTCTTCAGCGAACCCGGGGCGGGTTCGGACCTCGCCGGTCTCGGCACCCGGGCCGAGCGCGACGGGGACGACTGGGTCGTCACCGGCCAGAAGGTGTGGACCTCGGACGGTCGACTCGCCGACAAGGCCATGCTCCTCGCCCGCACCAACATCGACGTGGCCAAGCACGCCGGGTTGTCGTACTTCATCATCGACATGCACCAACCCGGCGTCGAGGTGCGACCTCTCCGGGAGATGACCGGGCGGGCCTACTTCAACGAGGTCTTCCTGACCGAGGCCCGCGTCCCGCACCGCGACCTCATCGGCGGTGAAGGCAACGGCTGGGCCGTGGCCAACACCACCCTGGCGCTGGAGCGGGCGCTGTCCGGTGGGGGCATCGCCAGCCCGTCCGGCCATCCGGGCACGATGGCCGGCGACCTCGACCAACCCGCGGGCGAGTTCTCGCGCCGACCGTCCTCCGACGCCGGTCCGTCCTCTCGGCCGTCGGAACGACTTGCCGCACTGGCCCGCTCGATGGGACGAACCGGTGATCCCTCGATCCGACAGGACCTCGTCCGCCTCCACACCCTCGAGCACCTCAACTCCTGGACCGCACAGCGGGCTCGGGCGCTGGCCCTCGAGGGCAGGGAGCTTCCGGGCGCGCCCAACCTGGCCAAGATGGACCAGAACCACGCCTACCGGCTGGGACGGGACCTGACCTTCCGCATCCTGGGCGTGACGGGCACCGTGCACGGCTACACCCCGGAGGACATCGCCAACGCCGAGATCGCCACGGGCGTGGCCGGCCTCGGCGACCTCGTCCAGGCTGCCCTCTTCGCGCAGGGCCCGCCGATCTACGGCGGATCCGACCAGATCCAGCGCAACATCGTCGGCGAGCGGGCGCTCGGGCTCGCCCGCGAGCCGGACCCGCTCAAGGGACTCCCTTGGCGGGACCTCCCCACCAGCCGCTGAGCGGCGCGCACGCCCGGGTCGGTGTGGCGGCATCGGCTGCGTCTACCCTGGCGGCCGTGAAGGACTGGCCGCTGCCGATCCGCATGGCCTTGGTCGTCGTGATCGTCGTCATCCCGGTAGCCGCGCTGTTCCCGGCGGCCGTGTTCCCGGCCGCGGTGGTCGTGGCCCTCGCCTATCAACAGTTCGACTTCGCGGCACGGAAGAAGAAGGCGGCCGCCGAGGCGGCTGCGGCCCGCAAGCCCAAGAAGCGCTAGATCCCGCCGAACGACCGGCTCTAGCCCGAGGAGGCGATGACCGGTCCGATGTGACGCTCGGGCGGCTTCGAGAGCAGCGGCATGACCGTGTCGTGCATCCATGCCGAGCCGAGCTCGTCGGCAATTTGGGCCAGCGCCTCGAGGTTGTCGCCCTGGACGAACAGCACCACGTCGTGATCCGACGTGTGCATGACATGGAAGTCGCGAAACCCGTCGATCCCCCGCAACAGGGGCACCAGGTCCCGCTCGGCGGTCCGGAAGAGCTCGGGGTCGATCGGGTCCTTGAAGTGGAGATGCTCGACCAGAGCGCCCATGCGTCGGACGCTACGACCAACGGCCCACCGGCGTCGAGCGGGGACGGGGCTCTCGATGCCTCCGGCCCCTCGTCGGTCGGCGAGCGCTCCCTACGCTGTGCCGATGGCGGACTGGGTCACGATCTCGTCGCTGGCCACCGCCGGGGCCACGCTGGCGCTGGCGGGCGCGACGTTCCTGTCGGTGCGGTCCGCCAACCGTGCCGCCAGGGTCGCCGAAGACGCCCTGCTGGCCGGCATCCGACCCCTGCTGATGCCCTCCCGCCCGGACGATCCCCCCATCAAGGTCACCTTCGCCGACAGCCATCTGGTGATGACTCCGGGTGGGGGCGGGACGGCCGAGGTCACCGACGAGGCGATCTACTTCACGATGTCGGTGCGCAACGTCGGCAGCGGGATCGCCGTGCTCCACGGCTGGCGGATCGAGCTCTCCCCTGACATCACCACCATGGAACGGCCCCCGGTCGAGTCGTTCCGCCGCCTCACCCGCGACCTCTACGTGGCGAGCGGCGACGTCGCCTTCTGGCAGGGCGTCTACCGGGACCTGTCCGAGCCCGACGTGCCGGCCGTGACCGCGCTGATCACCGGGCGGAGTCGCATCATCGTCGACCTCCTGTACGGCGATCATCAGGGCGGCCAACGGGTGATCGGGCGCTTCTCGCTGCTCCCCCGGGGCGAAGACGCCTGGCAGGCGACCGTGGCCCGGCACTGGAACGTCGACCGGCCCGACCCGCGGTAGGCCCGACCCGCGGTAGGCCCGACCCGCGGTAGGCCCGACCCGCGGTAGGCCCGACCCGCGGTAGGCCCGACCCGCGGTAGGCCCGACCCGCGGTAGGCCCGGCCCCGGAGATCCCCT
>DASXLH010000062.1:0-1580 GCA_036496335.1 Acidimicrobiales bacterium | reverse complement strand
CCGGCGATGGTGTTGCCCCCCTGGAGGTCGAAGAACGCCGCCGGCTGCGGCAGGGGTTCGCCGCTCATCATCTTGTGCGCCATGCCGCTGGTCGCCCATCCGCAGGCCATGTCGTAGCCGCCGACCTCGGCCATGGGGCCTTCGGAGCCCCATCCCGTGCCGCGCACGTAGATGATCTGCGGATTGGCCGCCCGGATGTCGTCTACGTCGATCCGCAGGCGGTTGCGGATGGGAGCGAGATTGCTGGTGAGGAACACATCAGCGGTGGCGACGATCTTCATCAACAGCTCGCGCCCGCCGTCGGTGCCGAGGTCGAGCGTGATGCTCCGCTTGCCCCGGTTGGGGATCTCGAGGAACGGGTTGGGCCCGCTCACCCCGAAGTTCAGCAGGTTCTGGAGCGCCCGCTGTGGGTCGCCGCTCGGAGATTCGACCTTGATTACATCGGCGCCAAGGTCGGCCAGGATCGCCCCCGCCGCGGGCACGAAGGTCCAGTTGGCGACCTCGACCACCCGCACCCCATCGAGCGGCCCGGCCACCTACCGACCTCCGGTGAAGTGGAACAACTGGCGGGCGTTGTCCTCGGCGATGCGCCGGCACACATCGTCGGGCACGTCGCGCAGTTGGCCGGTCAAGACCGCACGGGCGTTGGGCCAGTTGGAGTCCGAGTGCGGGTAGTCGCACTCCCACATCACCTGGCTGACCCCGATCCGGTCCAGCAGGTCGATCCCTGCCTCGTCGGAGATGAAGCATCCGAAGATGTGGTCCCGGAAGACCTCCGACGGCGGACGGTCCAACTCGAGGTGCTGGTAATGGCGGTGGCGGTCCCACGTGTAGTCGCAGCGCTCGAGGATGTACGGCATCCAGCCGATACCGCCCTCGGACAGCGCCACCTTGAGCCCAGGGAACTTGCGAAACATCGGCGAGAACAGCATCTCCACCGCGGTGAATTGGGAGTTGGTGCCGAAGAGGGCGATGGCGACCGCGAACGGCCCCCCGGGCTGGAGCGTCGGCATCCCGCCCGTCCCGAAATGCATGCACAGCGGCATCTCCGCGGCCTGCGCCGCCGCCCACAGCGGATCCCACGTGTCGGTATGGAATGACGGCAAGCCGAGCGCGGCAGGGTTCTCCGGGAACGTGATCGCCTTGGCCCCCTTGGCCGCCACCCGCTCGACTTCGTGGACACTGGCAGGCACGTCCCAGAAGGGCACCATCACCATGGGGATGAAGCGATCGGGTGCGGTGCCACACCACTCGTCGATCATCCAGTCGTTGTAGGCCTGGACACACGCCACCGAGAGGGCCTTGTCCTTGGCCTCGTGGAACTTGGTTCCCGCAAACCCGCCAAAGGACGGGAAGCACAGTTGGGCCTGGATGCCGTCGACGTCGAGGTCTTTCACGCGCGCGACCGGGTCGTAACAGCCGGGGATCATGTCCTCATACCGCGTCGGGTCCATGTTGAACTCCTCGCGGCGTTTGCCGGCGACCGCGTTGAGCCCGATGTTGGAGAACTGCATCCCCGCGAAATGCCACACGTCATGGCCCGCGTCGTTACGGATCACCTTCGGCCCGTCCGCCTTGAA
>DASXLH010000061.1:0-7223 GCA_036496335.1 Acidimicrobiales bacterium | reverse complement strand
GGTCCCCGGCTGGCGTTCGTCTATCCGGCCGACGGATCCGACGCCGCCCGGGCCCAGGCCACGAAGACCAACCGCGAGGTGATCCAGACGTCGACCCTGGACGACTGGCTCCCTTCGTACCGCCCGTCGACGGGCGGGGCGTCGAAGCCGGCCTACGACTGCGCCCGCACCTACACCCCGCCCGTGTTCTCCGGCTTCGGCCTGCTGTCGGTGCTCACCCTCGATCCGGGGAACCCCAAGATCGGCGACGCCACCGCCATCGTCGCCAGTGGCCAGACCGTCTATGCCTCCCCCGACCGCCTCTACGTCGCCACCACCCGTTGGGCCGGTACCAGCGGGGGCGGCGGGATCGTCCCCGATGGCGCCTCCCTCCCGGCGGGCTCGTCGGCCCCGGACGGATCGACCAGCACCCTGATCCACACCTTCGACATCAGCGGCAAGGGCCCGGCCGGCTACCTCGTGTCCGGTGAGGTGCGGGGCCACCTCCTGAACCAGTTCTCCATGTCGGACGACGAGGGCGACCTCCGGGTGGCCACCACCGACGACACCGCCGATCTCGCCGCCGCCCCCGGCGCGTCGAGCGAGAGCTTCGTGACCGTGCTCGCCGACGACGGCGCTCGGCTCGCCCAGATCGGCCAGGTCGGCGGGCTGGGCCGCGGTGAGCAGATCCAGGCCGTGCGCTTCGTCGGCGACCGGGCCTACGTGGTGACGTTCCGCCAGACCGACCCGCTCTACGTCGTCGACCTGTCGGATCCGACCGCGCCGGGGGTGACGGGCGAGCTCCAGATGCTCGGCTACTCGGCCTACCTGCACCCCCTCGACGGGGACCTGCTCATCGGCATCGGCCAGGACGCCGACCTGCAGGGCCACGTGCACGACGACACCTCGATGTACGGGGTCCAGGTCGCGCTGTTCGACGTGTCGGATCCGGCCCACCCGAAGCGCCTGCAGGAGCGGACCATCGCCCAGACCACCTCCGAGGTCGGCCAGGACCACCACGCCTTCCTCTACTGGCCGGCGACCGGGCTGACCGTCGTTCCCGTGCAGGGAGGAAGTGCGAGCGGCGGGGCGGTCGGCCTGCACGTGACGCCGACCGCCATCGACGAGATCGGCGTCGTCCGCCAGCCGATGACACCGGCGGCCGGCGGGCCGGTCCTCCAACCGCCGATCGAGCGGTCGTTGGTGATCGGTGAGCACCTGGTGACCTACTCCACCGCCGGGCTCCTGTCCTCAGACCTGGCCACGCTCCAGGGTGGGACCTGGGTCCCATTCGGCTAGCCGGTCGCCCGATCGTCGGAGCACGTCGTCGAGTGACAGCCCGGCCAGCGAGTCGACGACCAGGTCGGCGGCCGAGAAGTCGAGATCGACCGTGAGGGGGTGCGGGACGGCGAGGGCGAACAGGCCCGCCCCCACCGCCGCCCGGACCCCGTGGGGCGAGTCCTCCACCGCCACCGAGCGCCGCGGGTCAGCCCCCATGCGCTCGCAGGCCACCCGGTACGAGGTCGGATCCGGCTTCGGGGGCACGCCGTCCCCGGCGCACACCACGACCGTGAACCGGCTCCGCAGGCCCAGGCGGCGGAGGTGCCCGTCGACCCACGCCTCCGGCGACGACGAGGCGATCCCGACCGGCACCCCCGACGCGTCGGCCTCGTCGAGCCAGGCCACGATGCCCTCGCGCACGTCGTGGTCGGCCTGCAGCACGTCGCGCCGCCGGCGACGGCGCTCCACCGTCGTGGCGTCGAGGTCCCGGCCGAGGCGACGCTGCAACTCGGCCAAGGGGTCGAAGCCTGCGTCGGTGCCGATGACCAGCTGCCACTCCTCCCGGTCGAGCTGATGGCCGTGCTCGTCCCAGAGCTCCCACCAGGAGCGGTACACGGGCTCCTCGGTGTCGAGCACCGTCCCGTCGAAGTCGAGCACGAGGCACCGGCCGTCCACCAGCCGAGCGTACGGACCCGAAAACGACCAAGGCCGCCCCTTTCGGAGCGGCCCGGGATCGACGTCGTGGGCAAGGCGGGTGCCCGGCCCGTGACCTGCGGTCGGTGCCTACTTCAGCTCGACGGTGGCGCCGGCGGCCTCGAGGGTCGCCTTGGCCTTCTCGGCGTCCTCCTTGGACGCCTTCTCCAGGACGGGCTTGGGGGCACCGTCGACCAGGTCCTTGGCCTCCTTGAGGCCGAGGTTGGTGAGGGCACGCACCTCCTTGATGACCTGGATCTTCTTGTCGCCGGCGGCGGTCAGGACGACGTCGAACTCGTCCTGCTCCTCGGCGGCCGGCGCGGCGTCGCCACCGGCGGCAGCCGGGGCGGCGGCGACGGCGGGGGCCGCGGCCGTCACGCCGAACTTCTCCTCGAAGTCCTTCAGGAGCTCGGACAGCTCGAGCACGGTCATGTTGGAGATCGTGTCGAGGATCTCTTCCTTGGTTGACATTGCTACGCCTCCTCGGCGGTCTCTGTTGCAGGGGTCTCGTCGCCGCCGGTCTGGTCGACGGCGACGTTCTGGATGTCGGGATCGGGAGCAGCCGCTTCGGGCGCGGCTTCGGAGGCGTCGGCCTCGGCCACCGTCTCGGCGGCGGGAGCCTCGGCTGCGGCTTCAGGTTCGGACGCCTCGGTCTCGGGAGCGGCCTCGGCGGCACGCGCCTCGGGAGCGGCGGCTTCCTCGGCGGCAGGCGCCTCGGGAGCGGCGGCTTCCTCGGCAGGCGCCTCGTCGGCCGCGGCCGGCGCCTCGGGGACACCGCCCTGCTGGTCGATCAGCGCCTTCAGGCCGTAGGCCAGGTTGCGGGGCAGGGCCTGGAGCAGACCGGCGAACTGCTGCAGCGGCGCAGCCAGGCCACCGGCGATGCGGGCCAGGAGGACCTCACGGGAGGGCAGCTCGGCGAGGGCTCGGGCGTCGTCGGCCGACAGCTGGGAGCTCCCCAGCAGACCGCCCTTGACGATCAGGTTGGGGTTGACCCGACCGAAGTCCCGCAGCGCCTTGGCCACCGCGGCTGCGTCGCCGTCGACGAAGGCCACGCCGGTGGGCCCGACGAGCAGCTCCTCGACGCCGTCGTAGCCGAGCTCCCGCACGGCGAAGCGGATCAGCGTGTTCTTGTAGATCTTGTAGTCGCCGCCGACGGCCCGCAGCGAGCGTCGCAGGGTGGCGAGGTCGCTCACCGTGAGACCGCGGTACTCGGTCAGGAGGACGGCGCTCGACGACGACAAGCGCTCACGCACCTCGCCGACCACGGCGACCTTCTCCGGCCTCGGGTTGTCCATCAGTTCAGCTCTCCGAAAAGGAAATCGGGGCTCGCGCAGGCGCGAACCCCGGAAGAGCTGGAGTTCACCTCGGCGGGGCTTGCGGCTCCGGCCCGAAGGCCTTCGACCTGCCTGCTGTCTGCGGCGAGCGTTCGGTTGTGGTGCTCAGGCTAGGGGCCGCCGTCAGGCGGAGGCAACCTCGACCTCCGGCCGGAGCCGGTTCGGGTCGATCTTCACGCCCGGGCCCATGGTGGAGGAGACGTTGACCCGCTTGATGTAGCGGCCCTTGGCGGCGGCCGGCTTGGCCCGGTTGAGCTCGTCGACGACGGCGCGGAAGTTGGCGGCGAGGTCGGCGGCCGGGAACGAGGTCTGCCCGATCGGCACGTGGACGTTGGCGCCCTGGCGCTCGGTCCGGTACTCGACCCGGCCTCCCTTGAACTCGGTGACCGCCTTGCCCACGTCCATCGTGACCGTCCCGGTCTTGGGGTTCGGCATCAGGCCGCGCGGGCCCAGCGTGCGACCCAGCCGGGCCACCTTGGCCATGAGGTCGGGCGTGGCGATGGCGACGTCGAAGTCGAGCATCCCGCCCTCGATCTGGGCGACGAGGTCGTCGGAGCCGACGAAGTCGGCGCCGGCCGAGCGGGCCTCGGCGGCGGCGTCGCCGTCGGCGAACACGGCCACCCGGGCCGTCTTGCCGGTGCCCGATGGCAGCGACACCGTCCCCCGGACCTGCTGGTCGGGCTTGCGGGGATCGACGCCGAGCTGGATGGCCAGCTCGACCGTCTCGTCGAACGACGCCGACGAGAGGCTCTTCACCAGCTCGAGGGCCTCGTTGACGCTGTGCAGCGCTTCCTTGTCGTAGCGACGCTCGGCGTCGCGGTACTTCTTCCCATGCGCCATCTCGGCTCCCTCATCTCTCTCTCTTGCTCCCGGCCTGAGGTGGGGCTGAGTGCATTTGCGGACGCATCCGTACCGGTCAGCGTCGCTGCGTCGGCTGGCGCCTTCGCAGCGGAACCTCCCGCGGTGCGATTGGTTGGTCAGCCCTCGACCTTGACGCCCATGGAGCGGGCCGTGCCGGCGACCTGGAGCTTGGCGGCCTCGAGGTCGTTGGCGTTGAGGTCGGGCATCTTGGTGGTGGCGATCTGCTCGAGCTGGGCCTGGCTGAGCGTGCCGACCGTCTCCCGCGACGGGTTGACGGCGCCCTTCGGGAGGCCGAGCACGTCGCGGATCAGCACCGCCGTCGGCGGGGTCTTGAGCACGAACGTGAACGTCCGGTCCTCGAAGATGGTGATCTCGACCGGGACGATGGTGCCCCGCTGGGCCTCCGTGGCGGCGTTGTAGGCCTTGCAGAAGTCCATGATGGCCACGCCGTGCGGGCCCAGGGCGGTGCCGACGGGCGGGGCCGGGGTGGCGTTGCCGGCCGGGATCTGGATCTTGACGATGGCGGCGACGCGCTTCTTCGCCATGGTGGGGCTCCTGCCTCTCTCTGCTTCTCGGGTTCGCTAGAGCTTCGCGACTTCGGCGAACTCGAGCTCGACCGGGGTCTCCCGGCCGAAGATGTTGACGAGGACCTTCACCTTGAGCTGGTCCTCGTTGATCTCGGCGATCTGGCCCGAGAAGTCGGCGAAGGGGCCGGTCTTGACCCGGACGCTCCCCCCCACCTCGTACTCGAGCTTGGGGCGCTGCCGCTTGGTGGCGGCGACACCGTCGACCTCGTCGTCGTCCTCCACGCTCAGGGCCGCCTCGACGTCGCGGCGCGACAGCGGGATCGGCTTGCCGCCGGTGCCGACGAAGCCCGTGATGCCAGGCGTGTTGCGGATGACGTCCCACGAGTGGTCGTCGAGGAAGCACCGGACGTCGAGGTCGCCCGGGTACACCTTCTTCTGGACGACGACCTTCTTGCCGTTCTTGAACTCGACGACGTCCTCCATGGGGATGACGATCTCGAAGATCGAGTCCTCCATGTTCATCGAGCCGATCCGGTTGCCCAGGTTGGACTTGACCTTCTTCTCGTAGCCCGACTGCGTGTGCACCACGTACCACGACCCCGGCCGGTCGTAGGGGCTCTCCCGGCGGACGCGGGGGGCTTCTTCGGCCAACAGGTCCTCGACGTCGATGACCTCGACGTCGGAGCCGCCGGCCTCGACCTGGGCGGCCTCGGTCTCGCCGGTGGCGGCGGGCGCGTCGAGCTCGTGGTCCGGCTCAGCCGACGCGTCGGAGGTGACCTCGTCGGCCAGGGGATCGTGCTCGGCGGGATCGTGGTCGGCAGGGTCGGACATGGTGGAGGTCGTGGTGTCGCTCACTGGTCGAAGAGGTAGAGGATGGACTTGGCGAAGACGTAGTCGAGCCCGAAGATCAGGGTCGTGAGCACGATGAGCGTGACCAGCACGATCGTCGAGTAGCGGATCACCTCGTCGCGGGTGGGCCACGCCACCTTGCGGAGCTCGCCGGTGACCTCGTGGAGGTACTGGCGGGGGCTGGTGCGCTCCCGGGCGGGGCCGGTCTGACGCGACGCCGGGGCCTGGCGGGGCGCGCGGGTGGCTTCGCCATCGGGCCCGATCTGGCCCTGGCGCTGCATCATCCGCTTCGTCTCTCGGTTCATTGCCATGTCGGTTCCCGAGGTAGGTCCGGTGGAGCAGGGCAGGAGGGACTCGAACCCCCAACCGTCGGTTTTGGAGACCGGTGCTCTGCCAATTGAGCTACTGCCCTTGGTGGCGAACGCCGTTCGGGGCGCCGAGCCGGAGATCCACGTTACACGTCGACCCCGGCGCGGCCCCACCGGCCCGTCGCGGCGGTCGGGCCGGCCCGCAGATCGGGCGCCGTCAGCGAGCTCGGAGGCGGGACCGGGTCAGCGCGTCTCGCGGTGCAGGGTGTGCTGGTGGTCCCACCGGCAGTACTTCTGCATCTCGATGCGCTCGCGGTCGTTCTGCTTGTTCTTGACGGTGATGTAGTTGCGGCGCTTGCAGACCTCGCAGGCGAGGGTCACCTTCACTCGCTTGTCACTGGCCATCGTGTTCTCCCTGCGTGCTGGGTGCTCTTCGGTGTTCGGGGTGGTCGCCGTGCTGGAGGCGGCCGTGGTAGCGGCGGCCGGACTCGAACCGGCGACAACTCGATTATGAGCCGAGTGCTCTGACCAACTGAGCTACGCCGCCCTGGTGGTGCTGCTCGGCTGGTTACGTGTCCGAGCGTCACGATCTGGCTGTGCCGAGCCCCCTGTCAGAATCGAACTGACGACCTTTTCCTTACCATGGAAACGCTCTGCCGACTGAGCTAAGGGGGCAGGTCAATCGGACGGTCGAGGATAGCCCCTCGCCCGAACACCAGGAAGTCGCAGCGCACGCACCCACCGGCACCGGCGTCCCGGACGGTCGGAGACACCCGGAGGACTGGCATCACGATGGAACTGCGCTCTGCCACGCCGGACGACGCCGAGGCGACCCGCCTGATCTACAACCTCGAGGTCGAGACCTCGACGGTGACCTTCGACCTGCGCCCCCGCAGCGTGGCCGAGCAGCGGGCCTGGCTGGCGGAGCGCTCGGGCGCCCTGTCCGCCCTGGTCGCCGTGGACGACGACGAGGTGGTCGGCTTCGCCTCGATCTCGCCGTTCCGCGACCGTCCGGGGTACTCCACCTCGGTCGAGGACTCGGTGTACGTCCACCGGGCCCACCAGGGTCAGGGCGTGGGGCGATCGCTGCTGGGCGGCATCGTGGAGGCGGCCCTTGCGTCGGGCTTCCACGCCGTCTTCGCCCGGATCGTGGCCGGGCACGACGCATCGATCGCGCTGCACGCCGGCCGGGGCTTCGAGGTGGTCGGCACCGAGCGCGAGGTGGGCCGGAAGTTCGGTCGGTGGCACGACGTCGTCGTGATGGAGAAGCTCCTCTGAGCGCCCCGACCGTGCCCCAGCCCCGGGAGGAGCGCTCCCGGGGCCGACGTGTGTGGGCCGGCGTGGATTCGAACCACGGTAGGCTGTGCCGGCAGATTTACAGTCTGCTCCCT
>DASXLH010000060.1:0-10757 GCA_036496335.1 Acidimicrobiales bacterium | reverse complement strand
CTCGGCAAGGAGGTGCCCGCGGGCCTCGTCTTCCACCTCGCCGTCGAACGTCCCGAAGGCGGCCTTCGCTACATCGACGTCTGGGAGTCCGAGGACGATCTCGACCGCTTCACCGAGGACCGGCTCCACCCCGTCGTGCACGGCCTCCTGCGCGAGATCTTCGGCGATGACCTCCCGCCCGAGCCGGAGCGCACGCCGCTCTCCGTCGTCCACCTCTGGCGCAACGATCCCTCGCCGGTCACGAGGACCTGAGGCGATCAGCGGTCGGGGATCGCCACCGAGAAGGGCAGCCCCTGGTCGTCACGGCAGTCGACGGCCAGCATGGGCCCCGTCGGGTGCGGCTCGCCGGCGGTTCCGCCAAGAGCGATCACCTTGGCCGCGGCGGCATCGAGGTCGGCCACGATGAAGTGCAGCGCAACCCCGGCGGCCGGCTCCCCGCCGAGGATGCCCATCGCCACCCCTCCGAGGTGGTCGGCCACGTGCTGGTACTGCGGCACACCGACAGTCTCGAAGGGCCAGCCCAGTAGGCGGCCATAGAAGGTCGTGGCCCGTTCGACATCGGGCACCTGGATGGCGAAGTAGGCCAGCCCACCGGGGGGCGCCCAACCTTGCGGCTCGACTCGCTGACCGCCCCGCGGCCAGAACGCGAGGCCGACGCCCTGGTCGTCGCGCACCGCCACGAACGGCCCCTCGTCGTCGTCGAGCTGGTCCTGGACCACCGTGCCGCCCAGCTCCTCCACCAGACGGGCGGTGCCGGCGACATCCTCGACCTGGAAGCCGAGCTGGACGTCGGGCACACCCGGCTCGTCGGTGATGCAGGGTCGCACGCCGAGCTCGCCGAGCACGTAGTGACGGACATGGCCCCGGTACTCGGCCCGCTCGGTCTCCCAGCCCAGCACCTCGCCGAAGAAGCGGGCGGCGCGGTCGGCGTCGCCCACGCCGAGGTGCACCATGGCCGGGACGGCGACACGGATCGCGAGGGCTTCGCTCTGTTCGGGTTCCATGGTTCGCTCCAGTTCCAATCGTCGAAGCAGCTGGACCGCGAACCGGGGATCCGGTCGGCGGATCGGGTAGGGGCGACGGAGGCCTTCGAACGCGTCAGGCATCGCGCTCTCCCTGCTCGTAGGCCAGACGGAACGCCGCCCGGGCACGGACCAGCAGCGACTCGGTCGCATGGACGCTGCGCCCGATCAGCCGCGCGACATCCGGCACGGGCAAGGCGTCGAGATAGCGAAAGGTCAGCACGGCTCGGTGCTCGTCCCGCAGCCCTCCGAGCACCGCGCCGGCGGCGAGGTGGTCGAGCGCAGCGTCCCACGGGTCGTCCGGCCCGACCGGGTCGAGTCGCTCACCCAGACGCTCGTCGCGGCTGCGGCGCCGCCAGTGGTCGGCGAGCTTGTGCCGGGCCACGCCGACGATCCACGGCGCCGAGAGGGCGGTCGGCTCCGGGCTTCCTTCGGCCTTCACGGCGGCGAGGAACGTCTCCGAGGTGAGGTCCTCGGCCACGGCCCGGTTCCCGCACCGGTCGAGGAGGTAGCCGTACACCTGGGGCAGGAGCACGTCGTAGAGCTCGATGAGCCCCGTCGCCCGCTCCTCAGCCCCCCGGTTCATAGCCCTACGTCGTCCGGGAGCCCGACACTCCGTCGCGGCGCACCCGATCTCCTCCCCGAATCATCGTGCCCAACCCGGTGATCCCAACCCACCCATCGGGCGGGCGGGCTCGTCAGGTCTCGACGGAGACCTCTTCCAGGCAGCGCTGGATCTCGGAGGCGCGGAAGCGGCGGTGACCGCCGAGCGTGCGGATGGCGGTGAGCTTGCCCGCCCTGGCCCAGCGGGTGACGGTCTTCGGGTTGACCCGGAAGAGGCGGGCCACCTCGGCCGGCGTCAGCAGCGCGTCGGGCAGGTCCGATCCGGCCGCTGTCTCAGGGCTCGCCGTCAGGTCGATGCGAGTGGACGGAACGACGCTCGCATTCGACGTGGTCTCAATCGACGCCATTGTCGGTCTCCGATGGGTTGAGGTGGGTGCGTGACGGGACCGGCTGGCAACCGATGTCCGTTTGGTGTGAGAAACAGTGACAGACGACGCCTTCGCGTTGATGGACCCATCAGAATGAGGCCGTGTCCGACCTCCCCCGCCGAGTACATGCCGCCGCCCACCTGACCGGGACCTTCCGGCTCCGCTCCGGGTTGACGAGCACCGAGTACTTCGACAAGTACCTCTTCGAGAGCAGCCCCACCTTGCTCCTCGAGATCGCCCAGGAGCTCGCTCCCCTCGTCCCCGACGGGGCCGAGGCCCTTGCCGGCCTCGAGCTCGGCGGGGTGCCGGTGGCGACGCTTCTCTCGCAGGTGACCGGGCTGCCGGCACTGTTCGTGCGCAAGAAGGCGAAGGACTACGGGACCTGCCGGTTGGCGGAGGGCGGGGAGGTGGCCGGTCGTCGACTCGTGGTGGTCGAGGACGTGGTGACCACCGGGGGCCAGGTGCTCGAGTCGTGCGCCGAGCTGCGGGCCCTCGGCGCCACGGTCGACACGGTGCTGTGCGTGATCGACCGGGAGGCCGGCGGCGCCGAGGCGTTCGCCGCCCAGGGACTCGAGCTGCGATCGCTGTTCACCATGTCGCAGCTCAACACCGCCGGCTGAGCCGGCGCAGGGTCATCGCGGCTGAGCGACCGTTCGTCAGGGGACGTCAGCGACGAGGCGGACCTGGCCCGTCCCGGCCACGATCTCGCCCACCTGCGACGCTCCCTGGTGACCGGCCAGCCGGAGGAGGTCGAGGGCCTCGAAGAGGTCCTCCGGCGGCACGGCCACGATCATCCCGACGCCGAGGTTGAAGACCCGGGCCATCTCCTCGTCGCTGACGTCGCCCAGGCGCTGGATCTCGGCGAACATCCGGGGCGTCTCCCAGGTCCGGCGCCAGACCACGGCGTCGTAGCTGCGGGGCAGCACCCGGGCGAGGTTGCCCACGATCCCGCCCCCGGTGATGTGGGCGACGGCGCGGACGTCGACCGACCGCAACAGTCGGATGACCGCCGGTGCGTAGATGGTGGACGGGGCGAGCAGCTCGTCGGCCAGCGTGGTGTGGGCACCTTCGTAGGCGGGGCCGTTGAGGGGCAGGCCGGCGACGTCGAGCAGGACCCGGCGGGCGAGGCTGTAGCCGTTCGAGCGCAGGTTCGGCGACGGGATCCCGATCAGCACGTCCCCCGGCACCAGATGGGTGCCGGTGACCAGCCGGTCCCGCTCGGCCACGCCCACGGCGAAGCCGACCAGGTCGAACTCGCCCGGCTCCATCGCCCCAGGGTGCTCGGCCATCTCGCCGCCGAGCAGCGCGCACCCCGCCTCCCGGCAGCCCGTCACCACGCCGTGCACCAGCTGGTCGACATGGTCCGGGTCGAGCTTGCCCACCGCGATGTAGTCGAGGAAGAACAGTGGCTCGGCGCCCTGGCAGACGAGGTCGTCGACGCACATGGCGACGAGGTCGATGCCGATCGTGTCGAACCGCCCGGCGGCCTGCGCCACCATCGCCTTGGTCCCCACGCCGTCGGTGCTGGCCACCAGCACGGGGTCCTTCCAGCGGTCACGGCCGAAGGCGAACATCCCGCCGAAGCCACCGATGTCGCCGATCACCTCGGGTCGGTACGTGGAGCGGACCTTGTCCTTGATGCGCCGGATGGCTTCCTCGCCGGCGTCGATCGACACCCCGGCCTCTTCGTAGGTCGAGCCCATCGGACCGAATCAGCCGGGCTCGTGCAGCAGGACGTCGAGGCCCGAGGGCGGCATGTCGTTGTGCTCGAGGACGTCCTTGCGCAGACCCAGCGCCACCGGGACCGGGTAGTCGTTGGTGAGGCAGGCGGAGCAGAAGCCGGCCCCGACGGCCCCCGTGGCGACGGTCAGACGGTCGAGCGACAGGTAGACGAGGGAGTCGGCGCCCAGGTAGTCCCTGATGTCGTCGACGTCGAGGTTGGCGGCCAACAGCTCGGAGCGGTCCCCGGTGTCCATCCCGTAGAAGCACGGCCACTTGTAGGGCGGCGACATGATCCGCAGGTGCACCTCGGCCGCCCCGGCCTCGCGGAGCATGCGCACGACGGCCTTCTGTGTGGTCCCCCGGACGATGGAGTCGTCGACCACCACCAGGCGCTTGCCGGCGATGTTCTCCCGAAGGGGGTTCAGCTTCATCCGCACGGCATTGGCCCGCAGCTCCTGGCTGGGGGCGATGAAGGTCCGGCCGATGTAGCGGTTCTTGACGAACCCGTCGCCGTACGGGATGCCGGAAGCGCGGGCGAAGCCCTGGGCTGCCGGGGTCCCGGACTCCGGGACGGGGATGACCAGGTCGGCCGCCACCGGCGCCTGCTCGGCCAGCTGCTCCCCCATCCGCTGGCGGGCCAGGTGGACGTTCTGGGCGTAGAGCCGGCTGTCAGGCCGGGCGAAGTAGACGAACTCGAAGATGCAGAGCCGGGGATCGATCGCCGCTTCGTCGAACGGTCGGACGGAGCGCACGCCGCTGGCGTCGATGACCACCATCTCACCCGGTTCGATCTCGCGGACCATGTGCGCACCCACCACGTCGAGCGCCGGCGTCTCCGAGGCGAGCACCCAACCCGAGTCGAGCTTGCCCAGGCAGAGGGGACGGAACCCGTTGGGATCGCGGACGCCCACGATGTGCTCGCCGTCGAGCAGCACCAGCGAGAACGCGCCCGCCAGGCGGGGGAGCACCTCGAGCAGGGCTGACTCGAGGTCGGCGGCACCGGCCTGGAACTCGATGGCCAGCAGCTCGGCCACCAGGTCGCTGTCGCTCGCCACCGTGCCCGGCAGCATCCCGGCCTCCTCGGCCAGGGCCTCGGTGTTGACGAGGTTGCCGTTGTGCCCGAGGGCCAGCTCGTGGTCGCCGACCGAGCGGTACACCGGCTGGGCGTTGCGCCAGGTGCTCGAGCCGGTGGTGGAGTAGCGGGTGTGCCCGATGGCCAGGTTGCCGGGGAGGGCGGCGAGGCGGCGCTCGTTGAAGACGTTGGGAACCAGGCCCATGTCCTTGTCGATGAAGATCGTGTCGTTGTCGCTCACGGCCATCCCGGCCGACTCCTGACCCCGGTGTTGGAGCGCGTAGAGCCCGAGGTAGGTCAGGTGGGCGACCGGCTGACCGGGGGCGTAGACGCCGAACACCCCGCACGCTTCCTTCGGGTGGTCGTCGTCGTCGCCGCCGTCCCGGTCGCGGATGTCGACCACTCCTTCCGAGCCGGGGTCGTTCCACCGCCGGGGTTCGGGGAGCACCTCCCCATGCTGCCATGACACAGGCGGTATCCCTCGCCTGGTGGTGCGGAGTGTCACCATCGACGCCGGCGGATGCGGGGCCGGTGCGGCTTGTTCGGCACCCGGTCGGCCGACCAGGGGGCGGACGGGGCGCCCACCATGCCGGCGAGGCCGATCACCACCGCGTCGTAGTTCACCCGCCAGCCGGCGAAGTCGAGCCAGGCCTCGTCCAGGTCGTCGCGCACCGGGATGCCGGCGTCGGCGAGGGCCTGGCGGGCCTCCTCCCACTCCTCCCGTTCGATGAGGATCGGATCGCCCCGCACCGGGTCGGGTGGGTAGGCAAGGTCGAAGTGGGTCGCCACCCGCCGGAGCGAGAGGTAGCCGGCCCGGATGCAGAGCTCGGCCGCGGGCTGGCGCTCGATCTCGACGGTGCTGGCCAGGAGGGCAGCGGCGTCGAGGATGGCGCCGGCCGAGGTGATCCAGCTGCGGTCCGGTTGCGGTGAGCGGAAGAACGGGAGGGCGGCCAGTGAGGTGTGCGACTCCTCGATGTCGACGAAGCCGGCCGTCCACGGCTCCCACACCTGCGGCTCGAGGGCCTCGAAGCCGCGGATGAGGTTGAAGCGCACCAGGAGGCCGGTGCCGGTGGCCGGGGTGCCGGCCTGGATCGACGCCAGGCTCACCAGCGCCTCACGCCGTTGGAAGGCGGCGTACATCGACGGCAGGTAGGTCACGAGCAGGGCCAGCACGAGCAGACCGAGGCCGGCCTCCACGAACGCGGCCGCCTGTTCGGGGGCGGTGTGCAGCGGCACGAACCCCAGCGTCGTGATGGACGAGCCGCTGGCCTCGAACGACTTCAGCACCGGGCCGGTGCCGAGGCCCCAGTAGATGGCCGTGAAGCCGGCGGCGATCAGGGTCAACCAGGTGGCCATGAGAACCAACAGGGAGATCGGTGCGTAGTGGGCGAGGAAGTGCTCGGCCCGGGCCGGCTGGCGGGCGCTGCGCACGGGGATCACGAAGAGCTTGCGCACCACCAGGAAGACCACGAGCGGGAGGCGGACGGGCACGCCTCGGGGCACGACCACGGTTCCGACCGCCGACGCGATCGTGACCACCACGAGCATCACGCCCAGCAGGACGGCCAGGCCGGCGCCTACCACGTCGCCCCGACGACTTCGTTCACCAGGCCGACGTCAATGGGTCGCGCCGGCAGCCATCGTGTCGGGCAGTGCATCGGCATACGCCCGTACGACCACCTCGACCGGCAGGTCGACCAGCACGTCAGCCGGACCGGCGATGGTGAGGCGGTCGCCGCCGCTCGGCCCCATTTCGGCCACGGCCACGCCGGCGGCCCGGCACCGCTCGACGAGCTGGTCGACGGCGGGACCGACGACACAGGCGAGGACCCGGCCAGGACCCTCGGTGAACAGCTCACCCGGGCCTTCGAGGGAGTCCAGGCGGGCGCCGATGCCCGAGCGGGCGACCATCTCACCCACCGCCGCGGCCAGGCCGCCGTCGCTGACGTCGTGGGCGCCGGCCAGGAGGCCGTCCAACACGGCGGAGCGGACCAGGTCGGCCACGGCCCCGACGCCAGGGAGGTCGACCTCGACGGGCAGGTCGAGCTGGCTGGTCCTCGTCCCGAGCAGCAGGACACGACCGCCCTCGACCAGGCGGACCCCGGGAGGACGGCGTTCGAGGCGGTCGACCACGCCCAGCAAACCGACCACCGGCGTCGGGTCGATGTCGCTGCCCCGACTCTCGTTGTAGAGGCTGACGTTGCCGCCCACCACCGGGATACCGAAGGCCTCACAAGCCGTCGAGAGCCCCTCGATGGCGTCGACCAGCTGGCGCATGACCTCGGGATGCTCCGGGTTCCCGAAGTTCAGGCAGTTGACCATCGCCAGTGGCCAGGCCCCGACGCAGGCCAGGTTGAGAACGGACTCGCAGATGGTCATCTGGGCGCCGACCAGCGGATCGATCGCGCACCAGCGATGGTTGCCGTCGGTGGTGAGGGCGAGGCCGCGGCCGGTGTCGACTCCGGTGGTCGGGTGCTTGAGGCGCAGCACGGCGGCATCGCCACCCGGCCCTTCCACGGTCGACAGGAAGAGCTGCGAGTCGTACTGGCTCGACACCCACGAGGTGTCGACGAGGTGGGCCAGCAACGCCGCCTCCGGGTCACGCGGCGGCGACGGCGGCGCCGGACGCGGCGGGCGGGCGCCGACCGGTCGGTCGTAGCGGGGTGCATCGTCGCTGAGCGACGCGGCCGGGAGGTCGGCCAGAACGTTTCCCTCGGGTGCTCCCGGCCCGTCCGGTTGGTCGAGGATGCGGTAGCGACCAGATCCGGTGACCTTCCCGATGACCGCGGCCCGGACCTCCCAACGCGCACAGACCTCGAGCACGGCATCGAGGTCCTCGGGGCGGACGATGGCGAGCATGCGCTCCTGGCTCTCGCTCGTCATCACCTCCCAGGGCTCCATGCCCGGCTCCCGGCGGGGCACGGCCGAGACGTGCACGTCCATGCCGCTGCCGCCCTTGCCGGCCGTCTCGCTGGTGGCGCCGGTGATGCCGGCCGCCCCCAGGTCCTGCACACCAACGGCCAGTCCCGCGTCGAGGAGCGTGAGGCAGGCCTCGATGAGGCGCTTCTCCTCGAATGGGTCACCGACCTGGACCGCCGGGCGCTTGGCCTGGTCGGCCTCGCCGTCGCCGAAGCCCTCGCTCGCCATGCTGGCGCCGCCGATGCCGTCGCGGCCGGTGGCCGAACCGAGCAGGACGACCAGGTTCCCCTCACCCGTGGCGGCTGCCAGCACGAGTCGGTCGACTGGGAGCAGCCCGAGGCAGAGCACGTTGACGAGCGGGTTGTCGGCGTAGGTCTCGTCGCAGACCACCTCGCCGCCGATGGTCGGCACGCCGACCGAGTTCCCGTAGCCGGAGACGCCGCTCACGATGCCGTCGAGCAGCCAGCGGTTGTGCGGGTCGCTCAGGGGCCCCACCCGCAGGGGGTCCATCAGCGCGATGGGCCGGGCACCGACGCTGAAGATGTCGCGGAGGATGCCCCCGGCCCCGGTGGCGGCGCCCTGGTAGGGCTCGATGGCCGACGGGTGGTTGTGGCTCTCGATCCGCACCGCTGCGGCGATGCCGTCGCCCACGTCGAGCACGCCCGCCCCTTCGCCGGGCCCGACCAGCACCCGCTCCCCCGCGGTCGGGAACCTCCCGAGGTGGGCCCGTGAGGACTTGTAGGAGCAGTGCTCCGACCACATCACGCCGTACATCGCGAGCTCGAGATGGTTCGGTTCGCGACCCAGGATCTCGGCGATGGCGAGGGCCTCGCCGTCGCTCAGGCCGAAGGTCCGATGCAGCGGTTCGACCACGTGGGAAGAGTACCGCAGGCATCCGGATTGGCTCTGCATCTCGTGCACTCTCACTGGAGAATGTGGCGATGTAGTGCCCTGCCTTGCAGAACAAATCCGAGCGTGGCAGATTCATGACTATGGCTCCTCGAAAGAAGCGCGTCGTCACTGACGAACACAAGGCCGCTATGGCCGAGGGGAGGACGCAGTCTCGGGCGGTTTCCTCCTATCTGGAGGCCCTCGAGCTGCACCGTCCCAAGCGCGGTCGCAAGCGCACCACCGACTCGATCGACAAGCGACTTTCGACCATCGACGACGAGCTTCCCACTGCCAATCCGATCAAGCGGCTGTCTCTGATCCAGGAGCGCCTCGACCTGGTGACGGAGCGCGAGACGCTTGGTACGTCGGTCGACATCACCTCATTCGAGGACGACTTCGTCGCCGCCGCCGGTCCTTACAGCCAGCGCAAGGGCATCAGCTACGCCGCCTGGCGGGAGCTCGGCGTGCCGCCCGCCGTCCTGAAGCGGGCCGGGATCTCCCGAGCCAGCTAGCCAGCCGAACAGGCTCCGCAGGAGGACCCTCAGCTCAGCAAGCTGAGGAGTAGGGGGACCCCGTCCTCGGAACCGAGCAACGGGTGCGACGCCCGCTCGGGATGGGGCATGAGACCGACGACGTTTCGCCCTTGGTTGCAGATGCCGGCGATGTCGTCGATCGAGCCGTTCGGGTTGTCGACATAACGGAAGACGATCCGATCCTCATGGCGAAGCTCGGCCAAGGTCTCCGGGGAGCAGGTGTAGTTGCCCTCGAAGTGATTGATCGGAATGCGCAGCTCAGCCCCGAGATCGGCGCGCCGGCTCAGGACGCTGTCGGTGGTCTCCACCCGCAACGTTGTCGTCGTGCAAAGGAACTTCAAGCCGCGGTTCTTCTGCAATGCGCCGGGGAGAAGTCCGGCCTCGGTGAGGACCTGGAAGCCGTTGCAGATCCCGACCACGGGACCCCCGGATGCGGCGAACGACGCGACCGCCTCCATCACCGGCGAGAAGCGGGCGATCGCCCCGGGACGCAGGTAGTCGCCATGGGCGAAGCCACCCGGTACCACGACGGCGTCACGGTCGCCCACCGTGGCGTCTCCGTGCCACAGGAGGTCGGCCTCGCCGCCGAGGCGTTCGATGGCCTCCATCGCGTCCCGCTCGCAGTTCGAACCGGGGAACAGCACCACGCCGACCCGGGTCGTCACGACGAAGCCGAAGCTGTCACGGTGATGACGGCGTCCTCGATCACCGGATTGGTGAGGAACCGCTCGCACATCTCGGCCACCTCGCGGCGGGCTGATGCCTCGTCGACCGCCTCGCATGCGAAGCGGATCGCCTTGCCCACGGTGACGCCGCTCACGCCGTCGAAGCCCAGGGTCGGCAACGACCGCTCGATGGTCGCGCCCTGCGGATCGGCGATGCCGGCACGGTGCTTGACCTCCACCAGCACGTCGAAGCGCACGCCCGTCACGCTCCCACCCCGGGCCAGGCGTCGAACGACAGCCCGGTGATCCGCTCGTAGGCCTCGATGTAGCGCTGCCGGGTGGCGGAGACGATCTCGGGCGGCAGGTGCGGCGGGGGCGGCTGCTTGTCCCAGCCCTGCGCCTCCAACCAGTCCCGGAGGGGTTGCTTGTCGAAGGCGGGCGGGGTGGTGCCGGGCACGACCTCGTCGGCGGGCCAGAAGCGGGACGAGTCCGGCGTGAGCACCTCGTCGGCCACCACCAGCTGACCGTCGATCGTGCCGAGCTCGAACTTCGTGTCGGCGATGACGATCCCCCGATCGGCGGCCCGGACCGCGCCGCGGCGATATAGCTCGAGCGACACCGACCGAGCCTGCTCGGCGAGCGGGGCCCCGATGAGCTCGACCGCCTGGTCGAAGGAGATGTTCTCGTCGTGGCCGGTAGCGGCCTTGGTCGACGGCGTGAACACCGGCTCCGGGAGCTGGTCGCTCTCCTGCAGACCCTCCGGCAGGCGCTGGCCGTGCATGGTCCCGGTGGTCTTGTACTCCTTCCAGGCCGAGCCGCTGAGATAGCCGCGCACGATGCACTCGATGGGCAGCATCTCGGCCTTGCGCACCAGCATCGAGCGTCCGGCGGCGTCGGGGACACCGGCGACGGAGTCGGGGAACTCCTTGGGGTTGACGGCC
>DASXLH010000059.1:0-16473 GCA_036496335.1 Acidimicrobiales bacterium | reverse complement strand
CCACGACAACGGTCTGGCCGCCGGGCTGGTGATCGCCATCCAGTTCACGCCCACCCTCTTCCTCGGGGCGTTCGCCGGCGTCGTCGCCGACCGCTTCGACAAGCGGAAGCTGATGATGCTGACCCAGGGCCTGATGGCCGTCAACGCCCTCGTGCTGGCGGCGCTGACGCTCTCCGGCGTCGTCAGCCTCGGGATCGTCTACCTGATCGTGTTGGCCAACGGCATCGTGACGACGCTCGACCTGCCCCTGCGGCAGGCCTTCGTCTCCGAGATGGTGGGGGAGGACGACCTCGCCAACGCCGTGGCTCTCAACAGCGCCATCTTCAACGGCGCCCGCATCATCGGCCCGGCCGTCGCCGCCGTGGTCCTGCTCTTCACCGGCTCCGGGGTGTGCTTCCTGATCAACGCCATCTCCTACCTCGCGGTGATCGCCTGCCTGGCCCTGATGCAGGTGTCCGAGCTGAACCCGCCGGCGAGGGCGCCCCGGGCCAAGGGCCAGGTCCGAGAGGGGATCCGGTACACCTGGGCCAAGCCGCAGATCCGCTACACCGTGCTGCTGGTCGGCGTGTTCGGCACCGTCGCCTTCAGCTTCAACGTCACGCTGCCCTTGATGGCTCGCCTGGTGTTCGGCGACGAGAAGGCGTTCTCCACCATGACGATCGCCATGGGCATCGGCTCCCTGGCCGGCGCCCTGTTCACCGCCGCCCGCAAGCAGCCCAGCGCCCGGGTCCTCCTGGCGGCGGCCATCGGCTTCGCCGTGGCCAACATGGCCGCGGGGGCGGCTCCCAGCGTGCTGACGATGCTCCCGTTGCTGGCCCTGATGGGCGTGTGCTCGATCACGTTCCTCTCGACGGCCAACGCCTTGGTGCAGCTGTCGGCCGCGCCGATGATGCGGGGGCGGGTCATGGCCCTGTACTCGATGGTCCTTCTGGCCGGCACCCCCGCCGGCAACCTGGTCGCCGGGTGGCTGGCCGACGTCACCAACCCGCGCTGGGCGGTGTCGTCGAGCGGGCTCGGCGTGGCCGTCGGGTTGCTCTTCCTCGGCTCGAGGGTGCGCGACCCGCGCCCGGTCGAGCCGGAAGCAGTGACCGAGGAGGTCGACCGGGCCGTCGTCGGCGTCGGCGTCATCATCGACGACGAGGCCGTGGCCGACGAGGCGACCATGATCGGGAACTGACACCCGAGCCTTGCCCGTAGGGTCTGCGACCCATGAGCGACACCGTTCGAGAGGAGATCCCGCCGCCGCACTGGGTCGGCGCGATGGGCCTCGCCACCAGGGTGGAGGGTGGGATCACCGTGGGCACCGCCCCGGTCGAGCCCTCGATGTTCGGCGCCGGCGACGACAGGATCCGGGTTGGCGTGCTGGCCACGCTCATCGACGTCGTCGGCGGTACACCACCCACGGGGGCGCTCAACCCGACGATCGACATGCGGGTGCAGATGATCGGCCGTCCTCCGATCGACGGCCGACTCCGTCTCGAGTGCCGGCCCCTGCGCAGTGGTCGGACCATCTACGTGGCCGAGGTGCCGGTGTTCGCCGAAGGCTCGACCGCGCCGTTCGCGGTCGGGACCGTCACCTTCATGAACCGGGCCGTGCCCGGCGTCCCGAGCTTCGATGGCCGGGTGTTCGGCAAGGTCGACGGGGAGACGACGGCCAGCCTCGATGCTCTCCTCGGGGCGGCCCGAACCCCCGCCGGCGTGGCCGAGCTGGCCTTCAACCCGGTGGTCGGCAACGGCTTCACCGGGACGATCCAGGGCGGCGCGCAGGCGATGTTCGCCGAGCTGGGCACCGAATGGGCACTGGCCGACCTCGGCCATCCAGCCGGCACGCAGCCCGTCGACGACCTCGACATCCGCTACCTCAACCGCCTGGCCTCGGGTTCGATGCACGCCTTGCCCGAGATCTGGCCGACCGGCGATGGAGGCCACGTCGTGCGGGTGGCGCTCGTCGACGCCGCCGACCCGGAGCGGCTGGTCTCCTTCGTGCGCATCCGGACTCGGCCCGCCGTCTGACGACCCGACCCCGGCGCGCTGGCCTGGGCTAGAGGACCACCACGGAGCGGAGGACCTCGCCGTCCTCCATGCGCGAGAAGGCGTGCTCCACGCCACCGAGGCCGATCTCCTCGGACACGAACCGGTCGAGGTCGAGGCGACCCTGGCGGTAGAGGTCGATGAGCATGGGGAAGTCACGAGTGGGGAGGCAGTCGCCGTACCAACTCGACTTCAGTGACCCGCCCCGCCCGAACACGTCGAGGAAGGGAAGCTCGATGGTCTGGTCAGGGCGGGGCACGCCGACCAGCACCAACGTCCCGGCCAGGTCTCGGGCGTCGAAGGCCTGGCGGTAGACGGCCGGGTTGCCGACCGCCTCGATGCAGACGTCGGCCCCGAAGCCGCCGGTCACCGACTTGACCGCCTCCACCGGGTCGTCGATCGACGAGTTGCACGTGTGGGTCGCCCCGAACTCCCGGGCCCAGGCCAGCTTGCGGTCGTCGACGTCGATGCCCACGATCGTCGCCGCCCCGGCCAGACGGGCCCCGGCGATGGCGGCGTTGCCGACCCCGCCACAGCCGAAGACCGCTACGGACTGGCCGCGGGTCACGGCCGCGGTGTTGAGAACGGCGCCGATCCCGGCCATCACGCCGCAACCGAGCAGGCCGGCGACGGTGGCCGGGGCCGAGGGGTCGACCTTCGTGCACTGGCCCGCGGCCACCAGCGTCTTGTCGGCGAAGGCGCCGATGCCGAGCGCCGGGGTGAGCGGCGTCCCGTCGGTCAGCGTCATCCGCTGGGTGGCGTTGTGGGTGGCGAAGCAGTACCAGGGCTGCCCCCGCAGGCAGGCCCGGCAGTTCCCGCACACCGCCCGCCAGTTGAGGATCACGAAGTCGCCCGGGTCGAGCCCGGTCACCCCGTCGCCGACGGCCTCGACCACACCGGCCGCCTCGTGGCCGAGCAGGAACGGGAACTCGTCGTTGATGCCGCCCTCCCGGTAGTGCAGGTCGGTGTGGCACACCCCGCACGCCTGCACCGCCACCAGCGCCTCTCCCGGCCCGGGGTCGGGTACCAGGATCGTCTCGATGGCAACCGGCTCGCCCTTCGCCCGGGCCACCACACCCCTGACCTCATGCGCCATGGGCCCGGACGCTACGCCGCCGGCCTGGCTGCTGTCCGACCCCGTTCTGGGCGTGAAAACCGACACCCGGGATGGCCGAGACCACTCCCAGAATGGGCGGCGGGCTCTTCAGGTGCTGGGGAAGGCGCGGGCCCGGGTCGGGTGGATGACGATCGAGGTCGAGAAGCGCTCGAGGTAGGCCGCCTGGTCTGTGTCGAGCCGGGCGAAGCCGCTGCGGTACTTGCGGCCGTAGGCCGCCAGCCGGTTGGCGTCGACGGCGCTGACGACGGCCCGGCCCTCGAGGGTCACGACGAGGGCGCCGGCGTCGGCCCCCTCGAGGTGCACGGCCACGTGCGGATCGGCGGTGATGTTGACGACCTTGCGGGCCGCCGGCTCGCTGAGCACCAGCAGATCGGTGCCGTCCCAGTGGAACCAGACGGGCGAGCTCTGTGGTCGGCCCTGCTCGTCGACGGTCGTGAGCCAGACGACCTCCTCGGCGCGCAGCCGGGAGGCGACGTCGGGACGCCGCATTGCCTCGTGGGCACGGTGCCGATCGGGCGGGCTGGTCGACATCGCCCCCATCGTCGTGCATCGGCACCGGCCCTGGGCGAACCGGCCCAGGCGGCGAGTCCCGGTCGGACGATCCCCGGACCGGACCTCGCCCCTAGGGTGCGGGCTCGTCGCCGGGAGCCGGTGCAAGGCGCAGAGGGGGAGTGGTGGCCGAGGGAGTCCCGTTCGGGAGACGACTGACCGATCTCGCCGAGCGTCACGGCGACGCCACCGCGGTGGTGTTCGCTCCCCGCGAGGGCGCCGACGAGGTGGTCACCTGGCAGCGGCTCGACGAACGTGCCAACCAGATGGCCCGGCTCCTGGCCGACCACGGCATCGGGCAGGGCGATCTGATCGTCGTGGGCCTGCACAACTCCCTCGAGCACGTGTACGCCACGCTGGGCGCCTGGAAGGTCGGCGCCACCGCCCTCCCGCTGCGGGCCGACCTCCCGGCCTGGGAGCGCGACCGCCTCTTGGCGGTGGCCGATCCGAAGTTGGCCGTGAGCGGCGGGGACGACCTACCGGTGCCGACCCTCACACCTGCCGACGTGCGGGCCTCGACCGCCCTCGACGGATCACCTCTTCCCGACTATCCGGTGCCGCCCGCCACCCGGGTCATCGCCACCTCGGGCTCGACCGGTACGCCCAAGGTGATCTTCGTCAACAGCCCCGGAGTCTTCGTCGAGCAGACCCAGGACATGTCGAACGCCGTCACCGGCGGGGCCACCGGCGTCGTCTACCTCACCGTCTCGCCGCTCTACCACAACAACGGCTTCATGTTCTGCTATCCGATGCTCCTCCAGGAGAACCCGGTGGTGCTGATGGAGCGCTTCGACGCCGCCCAGGCCGTCGACCTCATCGAGCGGTACCGGGCCAACCACACCGTCATGGTGCCGACCATGCTCCAGCGCATCGCCCGGCTCGACGGCGTCCGCGACCGCGACTTCTCCAGCCTCGAACGGGTCATCTACGGCGGGGCCATCCTGCCCGACTGGGTGGCGCGCACCTGGCTCGAGCTGGTGCCGCCGGAGCGCTTCCTGTTCGTCTACGGCGGCTCCGAAGGGATGGGCGGGACGATGTGCACCGGCCGGGAGTGGCTCGAGCGTCCCGGCACGTGCGGGCTGCCCATCGACTGCGAGGTGCGGATCCTCGACGCCGAACGGCAGGAGGTGGCGACGGGCGAGATCGGCGAGGTGTTCATGCGCCTGCCTCGCGCCGACCAGCCCTTCCACTACGTGGGCACGGAGACGCCCGATCCGATCCTCGGCGGCTTCCGCAGCTACGGCGACATGGGCTACGTCGACGAGGACGGCTACCTCTTCATCGTCGACCGCCGCCAGGACATGATCATCAGTGGGGGCGCCAACGTCTTCCCCGCCGAGATCGAAGCGGCGCTGTCGGAGCACGCCGGGCTCGCCGATGCGGTGGTGATCGGCCTGCCCGACCCCGAGTGGGGCCATCGGGTGCACGCCATCGTGCAACCCGTCGAACCCGCCGCCCCACCCACGGAGGCGGAGCTCCGAGCCCACTGCCGCGCCCGGCTGGCGGCGTACAAGGTGCCGAAGGCGTTCGAGGTGGTCGACCAGATCCCACGCACGTCGGCCGGCAAGGTCAACCGCTCCCGCCTGGTGGCCGAGCGGGTCGAGTCGTGAGCGGAGGGACGACATGACGGAGCGGGACGAGTTCTCGATGCTGGCGGACAACGCCGCCGACGCCGGGCTCGAGTGGCGGGGTGCCCCGCCGGTCGAGCGGCAGGAGGTGGTCCTGTCCGACGGGCGCGCGGTCTCCTCGATCGTGTGGGGCTCAGACCCCCAGGTCGTGTTCCTCCACGGGGGCGGCCAGAACGCCCACACCTGGGACACCGTGGTGCTGGCCATGGGACTCGACGCCCTGGCCGTCGACCTTCCCGGTCACGGTCACTCGCGGCGCGATCCGGGCTCGGTGGCGGCCATCTACGACCCGGTCGACCTGGCCACCGACGTGGCCGTCGCCATCCGCCAGCACGCCCCGAACGCCCGTCTGGTGACCGGCATGTCGCTCGGCGGGCTGACCTCGATCGTGCTCGCCTCCCGCCACCCCGAGCTGGTGCCCCGGGTGGCGGTGGTCGACGTCACCCCCGGGGTCACGCTGGCCAAGGCGGCCACCATGGGCCCTGCTGCCGGCCCGGCGCCGGAGAGCTTCGCCACCCTGGAGGAGATCGTCGAGCGCACGGTCGGTGCCGACCCCAACCGGGTCCCGCGCTCGCTCGAGCGAGGGGTGATCCACAACACGCGCCAGCTGCCGAACGGCCGGTGGGTCTGGCGCCACGACCGCCACACCCGCGACGCCGAGGGGTACGCCCTGGCCGCCGACGGCACGCGGGTCGAACCCGGATCGCCGCTGGAGCTGCCGGGCACGGCCGACCGCGACCCGGAGGCGTTCCTCTACCCGGAGCTCTGGGACGACGTGTCCGCTATCGATGTCCCGCTGCTGCTCGTCCTGGGCTCCCGCTCCGGTGTGGTGGACGACGCCGACGCCGAGGAGCTGCTGCGGCGTCGCCCGGCGGCGTCCGTCGTCACCATCGACGACGCCGGGCACCGGGTCCAGGGCGACAAGCCGGTCGAGCTGGCCGCCACCCTCACGGAGTTCCTCTCGGGCAGCTGACGAGGCATCGGCGTGCCGACCGGCTCCCTCAGCCCTCTAGCGTGCCCGTCCCGATGAAGATGCAGCTCTGGCCCGGCCGCCCCTATCCCCTCGGGGCCACCTACGACGGCGCGGGAACCAACTTCGCCCTGTTCAGCGAGCTGGCCGACAAGGTCGAGCTCTGCCTGTTCGACGCCGACGGGCGGGAAACCCGCCACACCCTCCCCGAGGTCACCGCCTTCGTGTGGCACGGCTACGCCCCCAACCTGGGTCCGGGGCAGCGCTACGGCTTCCGGGTGCACGGGCCGTTCGATCCCGATCGGGGCGTGTGGTGCAACCCGGCCAAGCTCCTCCTCGATCCCTACGCCAAGGCGGTCGACAGCCAGGTCGACTGGGACCCCTCCTGCTTCGCGCACACCTTCGACGACCCCGAGCTGCCGAACGACGACGACAGCGCCCCGCACGTGCCCCGTTCGGTGGTGGTGAGCCCCTACTTCGACTGGGCCAACGACCGCCAACCCCGCACGCCCTGGCACGAGACCGTCGTCTACGAGGTGCACGTCAAGGGCTTCACCCGCCGGCACCCGGGCATCCCACCCGAGCTGCAGGGCACCTATGCCGGCCTGGCCACCCCGGCGGCGATGTCGCACTTCACCTCGCTCGGGGTCACCGCCGTCGAGCTCCTCCCGGTGCACCAGTTCGTCCAGGATCACCACCTGCTCGACCAGGGGCTGCGCAACTACTGGGGCTACAACTCGATCTGCTTCCTGGCGCCCCACAACGAGTACTCCTCCTCGGGCGGCGACGGGCAGCAGGTGCAGGAGTTCAAGGCGATGGTGAAGTCCTTCCACGAGCACGGCATCGAGGTGATCCTCGATGTCGTCTACAACCACACCGCCGAGGGGAACCAGCAGGGCCCGATCCTGTCGTTCCGGGGGATCGACAACCCGGCCTACTACCGGCTCATGCCCGACAACCCCCGCTATTACATGGACTACACGGGCACCGGCAACACCCTCAACATGCGCCATCCCCATGTGCTGCAGCTCCTCATGGACAGCCTGCGGTACTGGGTCACCGAGATGCACGTCGACGGCTTCCGCTTCGACCTGGCGTCCACGCTGGCCCGGGAGCTGCACGCCGTCGACCGCCTGTCGGCCTTCTTCGACCTGATCCAGCAGGATCCGGTGGTGAGCCAGGTCAAGCTCATCGCCGAGCCGTGGGACGTCGGCGAGGGCGGCTATCAGGTGGGCAACTTCCCGCCGCTGTGGTCGGAGTGGAACGGCAAGTACCGCGACACGGTGCGGGACTACTGGCGGGGCGAGCCGGCCACCCTCGGAGAGTTCGCCCTCCGCTTCACCGGCTCGTCCGACCTCTACGAGTCGACCGGTCGCCGGCCGAACGCCTCCATCAACTTCATCACCGCCCACGACGGCTTCACCATCGCCGACCTCGTCGCCTTCAACGACAAGCACAACGAGGCCAACGGCGAGGACAACCACGACGGTGAGAGCTTCAACCGGTCGTGGAACTGCGGAGTCGAGGGCCCAACGACCGACGAGGCCGTCCTCTCGCTGCGCCGCCGCCAGCAACGCAACCTGCTGTCGACGCTCATGCTGTCCCAGGGGGTGCCGATGCTGCTCGGCGGCGACGAGATGGGACGCACGCAGGGCGGCAACAACAACGCTTACTGCCAGGACAACGAGGTGTCGTGGTTCGACTGGGAGGGCGCCGACCGCGACCTGCTGGCCTTCACCCGGTGGCTGGTGCGGTTCCGCCGTGAGCATCCCGTGTTCCGGCGGCGGCGTTGGTTCCAGGGCCAGCCCATCCGGGGGCAGTCGGCCGGAGGGAGCGGCGACGGCAACGCCGACATCGGCTGGTTCGGCCCGGACGGGAGCGAGATGTCGGAGGAGGACTGGGAGGCCGGCTTCGCCAAGTCGCTCGGCGTCTTCCTCAACGGCGAGGCGATCCCCGGGGTCGACGGGCGCGGTGACGTCCAACGAGACGACTCGTTCCTGCTCATCTTCAACGCCCACTTCGAGGCGATCGACTTCACCCTCCCGAAGCGGTACGGACGACGCTGGGTCACCGTGCTCGACACGGCCGACACCACACCGATGGTCGCGGCCGTGCCGCCGCCCCCGCTCGTCCTCGAAGCCGGTCAGTCGGTCTCGGTCACGCCCCGCTCGCTGGTGCTGCTCCGCCGCCAGGACTGAACGCGGGCCGGGCCGGCTTCGTCAGGAGGCCGGGCGACGGGTGCCCCGTCGGGAGCGGCGCAAGGCGAAGGTGCCCCAGCCGGCAGCGATGCCGACCCCGGCCAGCACGACGGCGGCGATGGCCGTGCCGTCGATGACGCTGGACACGGCCGGAGGGGCGACGGCCGGGGTAGGGGCGGCGGCGTCGTGGCTGGCAGGGTCGTGGGTGGCGGACCCGGTCGACTCCTGGTCCTGCACCGCCTGCGGGTCGGGGGTCAGGGTCACGGTGGGGACCGGGCGCACGGCGTCGGTGCCGTCCCAGCGTTCGATGGTGCCGTCCTGGAGCCCGACGGTGGCCGGGAACCCCACGCTGGGAGCGGCCGGCATCGGACCGAGCCGGACCTCGAACGACCTCGTCCCGGGAACGGGCCCCGGGCCGCGGTCCCAGCGCAGGGACGTCCCCGTGACCGAGGTCGTCCAGCCGGTGGGAGCGACGGGGACATAGGTCGTGACGCCGACCGGGATCTCGATCTGCACGGAGGAGGCCGGGATGGACCCGGCGTAGGCGAAGACGAGAGTGACGGTCGCACCTTGTGCCGCGCCCGCCGGCGACACCGTCAGCGCACCGGCTTCGAGGGCGGGAGCCGGCTGGACCCCGGTCGTCGCGGCCATGGCGACGGGACCCGAGACCCAGAGCTCGCCGGCCAGGGCGACGAGGCCCAGGAGGGCGACGACCACCAGGAGGCGCCTGAGAGGGGCGATGGCTCGGTGCAGGGGGCGCTCACCTACCGTCCACACGTGCCCAGCCTGTCCCACCGCGTCGTGGCCCCGGGCATCACGAGGCCGACGGACGCGAACCGACGGCCGCTTCACGCGGTTCTCGTCGCCGTCGCCGTCGCCGCCACCGGACTGGCCACCCTCGTGGTCGCGGCCTCGCCGGCCTGGGCCCACGGCTCGCAGCTGCGGACCAACGACGTCGCCACGGTGGGCGGGGTGACGCCGCCCACGGCCGGGCTCGAGGTGCTGGTGCGCGCCACCGGCCTCGTCAACGTCCGCTACTCGGGTGGGGGGGAGGTGGTGGTGGTCGGCTACGAGGGCGAGCCCTACCTGCGCCTCGACGGCCAGAAGGTGTTCGAGAACCGCCATTCGCCCTCCACCTACATCAACCGGTCGCTCACCGGGAACCCCGACGTCCCGGCCGACGCCAGCGCAACTGCGTCACCGGAATGGGTGCAGATCGGCACCGACGGCTGGGCCCGGTTCCACGACCACCAGCTGCACCGCATGGGCCCGGCTCCCGGGCCGCTCGACTGGAAGGTCGACCTGCTGGTGGACGGGAAGCCGGTGGCGGTGAGCGGACAGCTGGTGCCCCTCGCCCGGCCGTCCCGCCTGCCGTGGCTCGGCCTCGGGGCGTTGGTGGCGCTGGCCCTGGCGATCGCCTGGGTGCGGCTCGTCCGCCACCGCCGGGCGATCATGCTGGTGGCTCTCGGGCTCAGCTTCTTCGCCGCCCAGATCGTGGCCGTGGGCGTCGGTGGCACCTTGGCCTGGGTCGCCACCCTGGCCTCGTTGGTCGCCTTCGTGGTGACGATCCGGGCCGACGAGGCGTGGTCGGCGGGCATGGCCGGGTTGCTGGTGGCGGTCACCGGCTGGTTCCAGTTGGCCGACGTCGGCTACGCCGCGCTGTTCATGACCGTCCCGGGCGGGCTCTACCGGGCCGCTGTCGTGAGCTGCGTGGCCCTGGGCGTGGTGCTCGCCGTCTGCTCCCTCGACCTGACCCGCCGGGGCGGGTTCCGGCGAGCCGTGCGGGTCACGCCCTGACGGCGTCCCGTCCGGGCTGGGCTCAGCCCGGCTCCAGCGAGGACGGCCACGACGACCGGTTCTCCAGCCGGACGACCAGGCGCAAGCCGGACCAGACGGCGTCGATGGCGGCCACCTTGTTGTCGACCACGCCGAGGGGCAACGCCACCTCACGGACCACGTTCTCGTCCATGTCGGTGGCCACCTTCGAGGCCCGTTTCGGCCAGGCCACCCAGCAGGCGCCGTCGGCCGGGAGGCGGCCGAGCAACGGCCGCAGGCGGGCGGCGAGCTCCGAGCGGTGGACCACGAACAGCAGGGCCAGGTGGGCGGTGGCCCGGGACCGTGCGCTGAGCACCACGACCCCGTCGGGTAGCTCCAATGTGTCCCCGAGGAAGCCCGGCGGCACCGCGCCGGCCAGGGCCAGGGCGGTACCCGGCCGGACCCCGAGCTTGGTGGCCAGCGGCGTGCCGGAGTAGCCGGCGGGTGGACTAGCCGGAGCCATCGGACGGCCGGAGCCCGACGCCGGGTCGAAGGGCTGGCTGGCCGGCCGCCGGTGTCATGCCGGCCACCAGTGTCATTCGGAGGCGATCGCCTTCAGCACGTCGAGCCGGGCGGCCCGCCGGGCCGGCATCAGGGCGGCGATGACGCCGGCCAGCGACCCGATGATGCCGATGACGACCAGCTGGGTGATCGGCACCGCGAAGATGTGGAAGCCCTGGTCCTTCAAGGCCTGGAAGATGGCCCAGCCGAAGAACACCCCCACACCGAGGCCCCCGATCGTGCCGAACAGCGCGATCAACACGGCCTCCCACCGCACCGTGCCGCGCATCTGGCGCCGGGTCATGCCCACCGCCCGCAACAGACCCAGCTCGCGTGTGCGCTCGACGATGGAGAGCGCCAGGGTGTTGGCGATGCCGAGCAGGGCGATGAGGACCGACAGGAAGAGCAACGCGTAGATCACGTTGAGGACCACGTCGATCTGGGCGAGGTTGGAGCTGACGAACTCCTCGCGGTCCTTCACGTTGACGCTCGGGTACGGCTTGATAGCGGTCTCGATCACAGCCCGGGCCTGGTCGAAGGAGACGCCGTCGGCCTTGGTGATGTAGATCTGCGAGTCGTAGTTGTCCTCGACGTGGGCGTCGAAGGCGGGCAGGCCCATGAAGAACTTCCCGGCCACCTCGTCCTTGGCGTAGATCATCGCCACCCGGGCGTCGAACTGCGGGGTGCCGGGGAACTTGACCGGCACGGTGCTGCCGATCTTCCATCCCTTGTCCTGGGCCTCCTTCTGGGAGATGGCCAGGCCGTTGGCGTCGAGACCACTCGGATCGCCGGCGACGACGTCGATGTGGAAGAGCGTGCCGATGGCCTCCGAGGCGAAGCCGGTGATGTTGGTCGGCTCACCGTCGAACGTGCCGGGGGAGAAGCGCAGGGGCGCCACGATGTCGAGCTCGGGCTTGGTGGCGAGGTCCTGACCCAGGGCCGGGCTCACCCCACCGCCGCCGAAGCTGCCGGCGGAGACGACGAAGTCGCTGGTGAACTGCTCCTCGAAGATGCTCTTGAACGACGCCTTCACCGACGACGCCACGATGGTGATGGTGCCGACGAGGGCCACCCCGATGAGCAGCGCGGCGGCGGTGCGGGAGGTGCGCTTCGGATTGCGCATGGCGTTCTCCCGGGCGAGGCGCCCGGTGATGCCCCGGAAGCGCGACACCGGCCAGCCCAGGAAGCCGACGACCGGCTTGGCGAACACCGGCCCGAGGGCGGCCACGCCGAGGAAGACGAGGGCCACGCCGAAGCCGATGGCAGCCACGTGCCCGCCGGCCAGCCCGGTCAGGACGAGCACCATGGCGAGGACCGTCACGACCGTGCCGAGGATCAGCCGGCTCCGCGAGCTGCCGCGGTCCTCGGTGGCGACGTCCCGCATGGCCGCCAGCGGTGGCACCGAGGCGCCCTTCCACGACGGGAAGATGGCGGCCACCACCGTGATGCCGACGCCCACCACCAGGGTGATGACGATCGTCGACGTGCTGACGACGAAGCCCTGGGACGGGAGCTCGAAGCCGACTGCCTCCAGCACCTTCAGGAGGAGGGCGGCCAGGCCGATGCCGGCCAGCAACCCGAATAGGGAGGCCAGCAATCCGACCGCCACCGCCTCGGCCAGCAGCGCGCCGAGCACCTGGCGGCGACTGGCGCCCACGGCTCGCAGCAGCGCCATCTCCCGGGTGCGCTGGGCCACCAGGATCGAGAAGGTGTTGTAGATGATGAACGAGCCGACGAACAGGGCGATGCCGGCGAAGACACCGATGAGGATCGAGAAGAAGCCGAAGTTGTCGCTGACGGCCTTCTGGTTCTCCTTGATGACCGTCTGACCGGTCACGACCTCGACCCCGCCCGGCATCACCCGCGCGATGCGATCGCGGATCTCCTGCTCGGAGATGCCCTTGGCGGCGCTGACGCTGATGTTGTCGATCTTGCCTGGCTCACCCAGGTTGGTCTGGGCGGAGTGGAAGGTGAAGCCGGCGAAGCTGGCCCCGCCCACGCTGTTGAGCTGCTCGAAGCCGACGAGGCCGACCACCTTGAACGGGAGGGCTCCGACCTTGGTGAGCACCGTGATCGTGTCGCCCACCTTGATGTCGCCGTCCTCGGCGCTGTTCTTGTCGATCACGACCTCGTCGTCGGTCTCCGGGCCGCGGCCCTCGACGATCCGTCCTCCGGACAGCTCGTTCTCGCCGTTCCACACGTCGCCGATGGCGGGCGGCCCGTTGCCGCCCGACGGGCCGACCTCGCGGCCGTCGCTGTTGACGATCTGGGCCCGGAACGAGCCGATGGACACCGCTTCCTTCTCGACGCCCGGCACGGCCTTCACCACCGGGATGAGGGAGTCATCGATGCGGCCCCGCACGTCGCCGAAGTCGCTCGTGACCACGTCGGAGGAGCGCACCACCGCGTCGGTCTGCGCCCCGAGGTCGGCGAAGAGGGTGTTGAAGGCGCGGTTGATGGTGTTGCTCAGCACCAACCCGCCCGACATGAACGTCACGCCGATGAGCACCGCCAGCCCGGTGATGATCAAGCGGAACTTGCGGGCGAAGAGGTTCTTGACCGTGTACCGGAACACGGCTCAGTCCCCCAGGCTCACGAGGCGTTCGGTCACCGACGCCACCGTGGGGTCGCTGAGCTCGTCGACGATGCGGCCGTCGGCGAGGAACACGACCCGGCTGGCGTAGGAGGCGGCGACGGGGTCGTGGGTCACCATCACGATCGTCTGGCCGAGGTCGACCACGGCCTGGCGCATGAACGACAGGATCTCCCCGCCGGCCCGTGAGTCGAGGTTGCCGGTGGGCTCGTCGGCGAAGATGATCGCCGGGCGGCTGGCCAGGGCCCTGGCCACGGCCACCCGCTGCTGCTGGCCCCCGGACAACTCGCTCGGGCGGTGCTTGAGCCGGTCACCGAGGCCGACGGTCTTGATGACGGTCTCGAACCAGGCGTCGTCGATGTCGCCGCCGGCCAGGTCGACCGGAAGGGTGATGTTCTCCCGGGCGTTCAGCGTCGGGACCAGGTTGAACGACTGGAACACGAAGCCGATCCGCTCCCGGCGCAGGAGGGTGAGCTGCTTGTTGGAGAGCCCGGTGAGGTCGGTGTCGCCGATGATCACCCGACCGCTGGTCAGGTCGTCGAGGCCGGCCACGCAGTGCATCAGCGTGGACTTGCCCGACCCGGACGGCCCCATGATCGCCGTGAACCGGGCCGTCTCGAACGCCACCGACACGTCGTCGAGGGCCACGACCTCGGTGTCGCCCTTGCCGTACACCTTGCGGGCATCGACGGCTCGGGCGGCCGCGGTGGCGGCCGGAGGAGCGTCGGGCGGGGGCGAGATGGTCACGTCAGGGATCTCCTCAGCGGATGGCGAACACGTCGGTTGCGGGTCACGGGTCGGTCGGCCACGACCGTTCGGGGCCGGGGATCGACTCGGCCTACCCGACCCTTGCCCCGTTCGCCACCCACCGTAGGCAACAAGCGGGGGCCCGTCGGCACGCTTGCCGGACCGGCGGCGGCAGCACCGCACGATCGGGAGGCGTCAAGCCGCGGAGAGGAGGCTGGTGGGCACGATCAGGAGGCCGGTCGCGCGATGCGACTGGGCCGTATCCTCTCGACGATGACGTGCCCGTCCTGCGCGGCTGAGGTCCCGGCCGGGGCGCGCTTCTGCCCGAACTGCGGCCATGCCCTGCACGCCACGACCGACGAGCGCCGGGTCGTCACCGTCTTGTTCGCCGACATCGTGGGCTTCACGGGCCTGGCCGAGACGCTCGACCCGGAGCAGGTGAAGCACCTGGTGGACCGCTGCTTCGAGCGCCTGGCCGCCGACGTGACCAGCTTCGGCGGTCATGTCGACAAGGTCGTGGGCGACGGGCTCCTCGCCCTCTTCGGGGCGCCGGTGGCCCACGAGGACGATGCCGAGCGGGCGGTGCGGGCCGCGCTGCGGATGCAGGAGTCCATCGACGAGCTGGCGACCGAGCTGGCCACCAACCTGCGCATGCGCATCGGGGTCAACACCGGCGAGGTGCTCGTCGGATCGCTTCGGGCCGGCGGCGACTACACGGCCATGGGCGACGTGGTCAACAGCGCCAGCCGACTCCAGACCCAGGCCAGTCCAGGTCAGGTGGTCGTCGGACCGGAGACCCGCGCCGCCACCGAGGGGACGTTCCGCTACGAGCCACTCGGTGAGGTCTTCGCCCGGGGTCGCGGCGCCACCATCGAGGCCTGGGAGGCGGTCGAGGCCCTCGTCGGCCCGGGCAACCGGCCCCGCGACCTCGGCATCCCGCTCATCGGCCGCGACGCCGAGCTCAACCTGCTCACCAGCGCCCTGCGCTCGGCCGTCGAGCACCGCCGGCCGGCGCTCCTGCTGATCAGCGGAGAAGCCGGCGTGGGCAAGAGCCGCCTGGCCACCGAGGTCATCCGGGCCGCCGTCAACGAGATCGGCATGCGCCAGCTGATCGGCCGCAACCTTCCCTACGGGCCGACGACGGTGTGGTGGTCGGTGGCGGAGATGCTCCGCTCGGCCTGCGAGATCACCGACGACGACGCCGGTGGCGCCCGGGCCAAGTGCATCCGGGCCGTGGCCGCGGCCATCAGCACCGCGCCCGACGACCCCGAGACGCTGCGGGTGGTCGACGGTCTCCTGTACCTGATGGGGGTCGAGAGCCGCCTCACCGACGTCGACCCGAGCCGGGCCCGTGAGGAGGCGGTGACGGCGGCGAGGTCGTTCCTGCACGGCATGGCCGCCAACCAGCCCCTCCTCTTGGTCTTCGGCGACAGCCAGTGGGCCGACGACCACATCCTCAACCTGGTCGAGCGGCTGCTCGACGGGGTCGGCCGCATCCCTCTCGTGGTGCTGGTGACCGGTCGCCCGGAGCTCACCGAGCGATGGCGTCCCAAGTTCGAAGGCGCCAACCAGGTGGAGGTCACCCTCGATCCGCTCGGCGAAGCCGCCGCCGCCGAGTTGCTCATGGCCATCCTGGGTCGCGACCCGGGTCCTGCCCTGCGACGGGTGATGCTCGATCGTGCTGGCGGAAACGCCCTGTTCCTGGAGGAGATGGCGGCGCTGCTGAAGGAGGGTGGCGAGCTGCCGCCCTTGTCCTTCGGGTCGCTGCCGGCCAACCTCCGGGGCCTCGTGGCCGCCCGCCTCGACGCCCTCCCGGCCGACGAGCGGGCGGTGCTCGACGACCTCGCCGTACTCGGCCGTCGAGGCTCCACTGCCGCCCTCGTCGCGCTCGGCGCCTCCCGCACCGACGCCGCCTCGGTGCAGCGCTCCGTGCGGGACCTGGCCGCCCGGGACCTGGTCGAGATCGAGGGGGAGACCTGCGGCTTCGTCTCGGACCTCATCCGGGAGGTCACCTACAACACGCTGGCCCGGTCCGAGCGGGCCAAGCGGCACGTGCTGCTCGCCTCCTGGCTGGAGGACGAGTCGGCCCGTCGCGACCGGGTCGACGAGTTCCTCGAGGAGATCGCCTACCACTGGTCGGCGGCGGCCCAGCTGGCCGCCGACCTCGGTGATCTCGACGGCGTCCCCGAGAACGTCCGCGAGATCGCCCTGGTCGGATTGCAACGAGCCGCCGAGCGGGCCGACGACCGGGAGATGTACCAGGCCGCCAAGCGTCTCTTCGGGAGGATGGTGGAGCTCCTGGGGACCGACGTCGGCAGCGCCCG
>DASXLH010000058.1:0-10208 GCA_036496335.1 Acidimicrobiales bacterium | reverse complement strand
CCGGTCGACCCGGCCCCGGTGGCGAACCTGAACCCGTCCTCGCCGACGCCCGGCGCCGCCGCCACCATGAGCTCCGGTGGCTTCACGCCGGGCGAGACGGTGACGGCCACCCTCTTCTCCGACCCGGTGTCCCTCGGGACGGCGGTGGCCAACAGTGGCGGAACGGTCACGTTCAGCTTCACCCTGCCCGCCACCCTCGCCGCCGGCGCCCACCGGGTCGAGCTCCAGGGCCAGACGTCCGGCGTGGTGGTCGTCGCTCCGTTCGAGGTGGCGGCGACCCCGGTGGCGGTCACCACCCCGACCACGACCGCCACGGTCGCCCCCGCCTCGACCGGCACGTTGCCGGCCACGGGCGCCGGGACCACCCGGCTGGCGGAGATGGGTGTCGTCGTGCTCGCCCTCGGCGCCGCGTTGGCGACCGCCGCCCGCCGCCGATCTGGCCCGGTCTCGGCCGGGAAGTAGGCCGTCACGACCACCCGCCACCGGCGCCGGCCCGGCTCCGCCCCGATCTGGGGGCGGTGGCCGGGTTCGGCCGCGGTCGCCGGCGGGCTGGTGGTGATGACGCTCGCTCTGGCGTTGGTCGGCGTGGCGCGGGCCGGCCCGGTCGGGGCCAGCCCGGGCGCCTGTTCGACCAAGGACGGCGTGACGGTGGCGATCGACTTCGGTGATCTCGCCACCGCCGATCCGCCCATCACCAGGACGGCCGTGGTGTGCGCGCCGGGCTCGCCGGACTCGGGCTTCGGGGCGCTCACCGGTGCCGGCGTGGGCTTCACCAGCGCCGCCCGTTCCCCGGGCTTCCTGTGCCGGATCGCGGGACGACCCAGCAACGATCCGTGCATCAACCCGTCGCCGGCCACCGCTTACTGGTCGTACTGGCTGGCGGTGCGAGGCGGGACGTGGTGCCTGAGCCCGGTCGGCGCCGGCAACCGAAAGCCCCCGCCCGGCACCGTGGACGGTTGGGCCTTCGAGCACGATCTGACGGGCGGGCCGGCCCACCCGCCGGCCGTCGCCCCGCCTCCGCCGCTTCCCGGGGTCCCGGTTGCGACCTTGGCGCCGGGGGACTGCGTCTCGACCTCGACCGCCCCCACGACGGTCACCACCGTGAACGGGTCGACCTCCGGGGCGCCGGGCGGAGCCGGGGGGGCGACCGCCCCCCTCCCGTCCGGACCGACGCGTCCCTCGGCAGCCGGCGGTGGGACGGCCGCCGTCGTGCCGACGGGTGCCGGTTCGACGACGACCGCCGTCGCCGCGGCCGGGGGGGCCGACGGCTCCACGACGACGACGGCCGGCGCCGCCGCGACGACCCGCACCGAGGACAGTGTCGTCGCGGTCGGGCCCGACCTCAGCGGCAACCGGGGCAGCGGTTCGGGGCCGATCGGGGTGGTGGTTGCGGTCGCGCTGCTCGGGGCCGTCGGGACCGCGGCGCTGCTGCTCCGGCGCCGCCGGCTGGCCAGCCGAGGTTCTGGCATGGCCGGACCGGGATCGTCATGAGCACGGTCGCTCCCATGCCGACGACCCGAGCCGTCGCGCCGGCGGCCGCGTCAGCGACGGCCAAGCCGTCGTCGTCCACCCGCACCCACCGGGAGCTGCATCCCGGGGCCTGGTGGATCTGGGCCCTCGGCATGGCCACCTTCGCCAGCCGCACGACCAACCCGCTGCTCCTGGCCCTGGTGCTGGCCGTCGTCGGGCTGGTGGTGGTGGCCCGGCGGGGTGACTCGCCGTGGAGCCAGGGCTTCGGCATGTACGTGGCCGCCGCCCTGGCGGTGATCGCCGTGCGGGTCGTCTTCCGCATCCTCCTCGACGCCCACGACGGCGGGCACGTGCTGTTCCACCTGCCGGAGATCCCGCTGCCGGCGGCGGCGGCCGGCATCCGGCTCGGGGGGCCGGTCTCCCTCGAGGGGGTGTTGGCCGCCTTCTACGACGGCCTTCGCCTGGCGACGCTGCTGCTGTGCGTGGGTGCGGCGAACGTGCTCGCCAACGCCAAGCGACTGCTCAAGGGCGTTCCGTCGGCGCTCCAGGACCTGTCGGTGGCCGTCACCGTCGCCCTCACCCTGGCCCCGCAGCTGATCGAGAGCACGCAGCGGGTGCGCCGGGCCCGGCGGCTGCGCAGCGGCGCCGGCCGGGGCACCCACCTGCTCCGCCAGATCCTGATCCCGGTCATGACGGATGCCCTCGACCGGTCGCTGCTCTTGGCGGCGGCCATGGACGCCCGGGGCCGGGGCCGCACGGTGGCCGAGGTCGGTCTCGCTCGTCGTCGCATCAGCGCCGGTCTCCTGCTCACCGGCTTGATCGGCGTCTGCATCGGCACGTATGGCCTGCTCGACGGCACGACACCCGATCTGCTGGGGACCCCCGCCCTGATCGCCGGGCTGGCGGCGACGGCCGGCGGTTTCGTCGTCGGACGACACCGGCTGGCCACCACCCGGTACCGGCCCGACCCGTGGCGGGGGGCGGAGTGGGAGGTGGCCGCCGTCGGGGTGGCGGTGGTGCTGGGGAGTCTCGTGGCCGGGGCGGTCGACCCGGCCGGCCTGAACCCGTCGCTCGACCCGCTCCAGTGGCCGACCCTGCCGCTGGTCGCCACCCTGACCGTCCTGATCGGCGCCCTCCCGGCCTGGCTGGCCCCGCCGCCGGTGGTGCTCGCCGACCGGCCCCCGGCCGGGGATCGTGGGGGAGACCACCGGTGAGCGGTCCAGCCGCCGCCCCCACCGATCGAACCGGGTGCGTCAGAAGCCACGATCTGGTGTCTGGTGCACCCGGTTGGGGCTCGTCGCCGGGACGACGCGGAGACCTTCGGTGAACGGGCCCGCCATCGAGCTGCGGTCGGTGACCTTCCGGCACCACGAATCGTCTGATCCTGTGCTCCACGACGTCGACCTGACCGTCGACGAGGGCGAGCTCTGCCTGGTCGTGGGTCGCACCGGGGTCGGCAAGTCGACGCTGCTGTCGCTCGTCAACGGACTCGCGCCGCACTTCACCGGCGGGCGACTCGACGGTCGGGTCAGGGTCGAGGACCGGGACACCCGTGACCACCTGCCCCGCGACCTGGCCGAGGTGGTCGGTCATGTGGGTCAGGATCCGGCCGCCGGCTTCGTCACCGACCGGGTGGAGGAGGAGCTCGCCTACGGGATGGAGCAGCTGGGTCTGGCGCCGGACGTGATGCGCCGACGAGTGGAGGAGACCCTCGACCTGCTCGGCATCGCCCCGCTCCGGGACCGCCCCCTGCGGATGCTCTCGGGGGGCGAGCAGCAACGGGTGGCCATCGGGGCCGTCCTGGCCGCCCACCCCCGGGTGCTGCTCCTCGACGAGCCCACCTCCGCCCTCGACCCGGTGGCGGCGGAGGACGTGCTGGCCACCATCGCCCGGCTGGTGCACGACCTGGGGGTCACCGTCCTCGCCGCCGAGCACCGCCTGGAGCGGATGGTCCACCACGCCGACCGCGTCGCCTACCTCCCGGGCGGGGGACAGCTGGTGGCCGGCGAGCCCGGGCCGATCCTGGGCCCCTTGGCGCTGGCGCCACCGGTGGTGCGCCTCGGCCGGCTCATGGAGTGGTCGCCCCTGCCGCTGTCGGTGCGTGATGCCCGGCGCCTGGCCGGTCCCCTCCGCGACCGCCTGCGGGCCGTGCCGCCGACGGCGCCGGCCGTCAGGTCGACGTCGACGGGCAGCACCGGCATGGGGTCGACCCCGGTCCTGCGGGCCCGACGCCTGGTGCTGCGCCACGGCGCGGTGACGGCCCTGCGCTCGGTCGACATCGACCTGCTGGCGGGCGAGGTCGTCGCACTCATGGGCCGCAACGGCGCCGGGAAGTCGTCCCTGCTCTGGTCGCTCCAGGGCGGGGCCCGACTCGACGGCGGGTCGGTCGACGCCGGCGGGCTCGACCCGTCCAAGCTCGGGCCCAAGGAGGCCCGGGCCATCGTCGGGATGGTGCCGCAGACCCCGGCCGACCTCCTCTACCTCACGACCGTCGCCGACGAGCTGGCCCAGGGCGATCGGGACGCCGACCGACCGCCCGGTGCCTGCCAGGCGGTCCTCGACCGTCTGGGCGTCGACCTTCCCCCGGACCGCCACCCCCGGGATCTCTCGGAAGGGCAACGGTTGAGCCTCGTGTTGGCCATCCAGCTGGCCAGTGCCCCTCCGGTCGTGCTCCTCGACGAACCCACCCGTGGCCTCGACCCGTCGGCCAAGGAGCAGCTGGCCACGATCCTGCGGAGCCTGGCCGGATCCGGGCACGCCGTGGTGGTCGCCACCCACGACGTCGAGTTCGTGGCCGAGGTGGCCGACCGGGTGGTGGTGATGGCCGAAGGCGAGATCGTGGCCGACGGACCGACGGCCGAGACGGTGTGCTCGTCGCCGGCGTTCGCCCCGCAGGTGGCCAAGGTCCTCCAGCCGGAACCGTGGCTCACGGTCGCCCAGGTCGCCGCCGCCCTCCAGAGCGCCGACGCCGCGACGAACGAGGGACGACGATGACGGCGCAACGCCATGCGCCCCGGCTCACCGCCCGGCCGCAGACGTCGCGGGTGGTCGGGTTCGACCTGCGGGCGGCGGTGATCCTCGTCCTCGTGTCCTTCGCCGGGCTCAGCATGTTCGTCTGGCCCTTGCTCATCACCCCGGCCAGCGGGCTGGCCCACGGCCGGGACGCCCCCTTCGTGTTCGTGGCGATCCTGCCCTGCCTGCTGGCGGTGGTCCTCTCGGAGATGACGGCCGGGCGGCTCGACACCAAGGCGGTGGCGATGCTGGGCGTGCTGGCCGCCCTGGGGGCGGCGTTGCGCCCGATGGGCGCCGGGGTGGCCGGGATCGAGACGGTGCTGTTCCTGTTGATCCTCGGCGGGCGGGTCTACGGGCCCGGCTTCGGCTTCGTGCTCGGCGCTCTCACCCTGTTCGCCTCGGCCCTCATCACCGGCGGCGTCGGCCCGTGGCTTCCGTTCCAGATGCTGGCCGCCGCCTGGGTGGGTCTCGGGGCGGGACTGCTCCCACGGGCGCGGGGCCGGGCCGAGATCACCCTCCTGGCCGCCTATGGGGTGGTGTCCGCCTACGTCTACGGGTTCCTGCTCAACCTGTGGTTCTGGCCCTTCGCCACCGGTAGCGGCACCCAGCTCTCGTACATCCCCGGCGCCTCGGTGCTCACCAACCTGCACCGGTTCTTCGTGTACACCCTGGCCAGCTCCACGCTCGGCTGGGACACCGGCCGGGCGCTCACCAACCTCGCGGCCATCCTCGTGATCGGGCCGGTGGCGCTGGTCACCCTGCGTCGGGCCGCTCGCCGGGCCGCCTTCGGGGCGCCGGTGGTGTTCGCCGACGCCCCCCCGTCGGCCGGGGTGGGCCATGACGACCCGGCGACGGGGTAACCTCCACACCTGACCGTGAAACGGGTCCCGTGAGGCTCGTACGGCCAGGAGGCTCCGAGTGGCAGAGCGCGAACGCAGGATCACGCCCCCGTACGGGGGCGTTTTTGTTGCCCGTAAGCGGGTCATGGACGCCGATGCCGTGCGCCGGGCGGTGACCCGCATCGCCCACGAGATCATCGAGCGCAACGCCGGCCTGGGCGATGTCGTGCTGGTCGGCCTGCAGACCGGAGGCGTCGACCTGGCCCGGTCCCTGGCGGCCGCCCTGTCCCAGATCGAAGGTGTCGACGTGCCCGTCGGGACGCTCGACGTCGCCTTCTACCGGGACGACATCGGTCTGCGGCCGGTCATGCCCGAGGCGGTCACCGACATCCCCACCGACCTGACCGGAACCCGGGTGGTCCTGGTGGACGACGTCCTGTTCACCGGTCGGACGATCCGGGCCGCGCTCGACGCCGTGCACGACTTCGGTCGACCCCGCAGCGTGCAGCTGGCGGTGATGGTTGACCGCGGCCACCGCGAGCTGCCCATCCGGCCCGACTACGTGGGCAAGAACCTGCCCACTCGCCGGGACGAGGCGGTCGACGTCCACGCCGACGGCGTCGACCTCGGCGACGTCGTCTACGACAAGGCCCGGCGCCCGTGAAGCATCTGCTGTCCGTCTCCGATCTGGGCCGCGAGGGACTCGAGGAGGTGCTGGAGCTCACCGACTCCTTCGTCGAGGTGAGCGAGCGGCGCATCCCCAAGGTGCCGACCCTTCGGGGCCGAACGGTGGTGTCGCTCTTCTACGAGGACTCCACCCGCACCCGGCTGTCGTTCGAGGCCGCGGCCAAGCGCCTCAGCGCCGACACCATGAACTTCAGCGTGTCGACCTCGTCGGTGGCGAAGGGCGAGTCGCTGCGCGACACAGTCCAGACCATCGAGGCCATGGGCGTCGACGCCATCGTCGTGCGGCACGGCTCGGCCGGCGTGCCCAACCAGGTGGCGTCCTGGGTCGACGCCGCGGTGATCAACGCCGGCGACGGGTGGCACGAGCACCCGACCCAGGCCCTGCTCGACTGCTACACGATCCGGGAGCGCGTCGGCGGCCTCGTCGACCGGCGCATCGCCATCGTCGGCGACATAAAGCACAGCCGGGTGGCCCGCTCGGACGTGCTGGCCTTCACGGCCCTGGGCGCGTCGGTGACCCTGGTGGCGCCGCCCACCCTCCTCCCGCCCAGCCTGGAGGGCTGGCCGGTGGAGGTGAGCCACGACCTCGACGACGTCCTCGGCAAGGTCGACGTCGTCAACGTCCTGCGGATGCAGCGGGAGCGCCAGCAGGAGGCCCTGCTGCCGTCGCTGCGGGAGTACACCGCCCTCTACGGCCTGACTGCCCGGCGGGCCGCCCGCCTGGGCGAGCACGTGCTGGTGATGCACCCCGGGCCGATGAACCGCGGGGTCGAGATCGCTGCCGAGGTGGCTGAGCTGCCTCGCTCCGTCATCCGCCGCCAGGTCACCAACGGGGTGGCCGTGCGCATGGCGGTGCTGTTCCTCCTCCTGGGAGCCGACGTGGAAGGAGCCCACCCGTAGTGGAGATCGCCTTGGTCCTGCGGGGTGGCGAGGTCGTCGACGAATCCGGCCGGCGACCGGCCGACGTGGCCGTCGGTGCCGACGGGACGATCGTCGCCGTCGGCCCGGCCGTCGACGCCGACGGCGCCCGCGTCCTCGACTGTGACGGCGCCATCGTTGCTCCGGGCTTCGTCGACCTCCACACCCACCTGCGGGAGCCGGGACGGGAGGAGGCGGAGACGGTTGAATCGGGGTCCCGCGCCGCCGCCCTCGGCGGCTACACGGCGGTGGTGGCCATGCCCAACACCGAGCCCGCCATCGACAGCGCCGCGGTCGTCCGCCAGGTGCTCGACGCCGGCCGGGGCGCGCTCTGCGAGGTGGCGGTGGCGGGGGCGATCACCGTGGGGCGCAAGGGCGAGAGCCTGTCGCCGATGGCCGAGATGGCCGACCTCGGGGTCCGGCTCTTCACCGACGACGGCGACGGCGTCCAGGACAGCCGGCTCATGCGACGGGCGTTGGAGTACGCCTCCGCGCTCGGGGTCACGCTGGCCCAGCACTGCGAGGACGCCGGACTGTCGGCCGGCGGGCACATGCACGAGGGGGAGTGGTCGAGCCGGCTCGGCATCCCCGGGATGCCGGCGGAAGCCGAGGAGCTCATGGTCCAGCGTGACCTCGCCCTGGGGCGGTTGACCGGGGCACCGGTGCACTTCCTCCACCTCTCGACGGCCGGCTCGGTCGAGCTGGTCCGGGCGGCCAAGGCGGCCGGGCGGCGGGTCACCGCCGAGGCGGCCCCACACCACTTCACCCTCACCCACGCCGTCGTGGCCTCGTTCGACCCGCGGTTCAAGGTCAACCCGCCGTTGCGCACCGACGCCGATGTCGCCGCCGTCCGGGCCGGGCTGGCCGACGGGACCATCGACGCCATCGCCACCGACCACGCTCCGCATGCCCAGGAGCTCAAGGAGGCGCCGTTCGACCAGGCGCCGTGCGGGATGCTGGGCCTCGAGACGGCGCTCGGGCTGGCCCTGACCCACCTCGAGCTCCCCATCGAGCGGATCCTGGCCCTGCTGTCGTGGCAGCCGGCTGCCATCGCCGGCCTCACCGCCACCCAGGGAGGTCCGATCGTGGAGGGCCGACCGGCCAACCTCACGGTGGTCGACCCGACCGAGCGGTGGACCGTCGACCCCGGACGGCTGGCCAGTCGCAGCCGCAACACGCCGTACGGCGGGATGGAGCTCACCGGCCGGGTCCGGCACACCCTCCTCCGGGGGGAAGCGGTCGTGGTGGCGGGAGAGGCGCAGCGATGACCATCCGTGCCGCCCAGTTGGTGCTGACCGACGGTGAGGTGTTCGAAGGCGAAGCCATCGGCGCCGACGTCGGCATCACCAGTGGTGAGGTGGTGTTCAACACGGTGTTGTCCGGCTACCAGGAGGTCATCACCGACCCGTCCTACGCCGGCCAGATCATCACCTTCACCTATCCGCACATCGGCAACTACGGCGCCAACGCCCGTGACGACGAGGCCAGCCGGATCCACTGCCGGGGCGTGATCGTGCGCGACCTGGCCCGACGGGCGTCGAGCTGGCGCTCGGAGGAGGGCCTCGACGCCATGCTGCGGCGCCGTGGCGTGGCCGGCATCGCCGGCATCGACACCCGACGCCTCACCCGCCACCTGCGTGACACCGGGGCCATGCCCGGCGCCTTCGGCACGGCCGACGAGCCCGACCTCCGGGCGGCGGCCCGGGCCGAGCCGGGCACGGACGGTGTCGATCTGGTGGCCACCGTCACCACTCCCCAGCCGTACACGTTCGGCGACGGCCCCCGCCGGGTGGTCGCCTACGACTTCGGCATCAAGTCGACGATCCTGCGCCACCTGGGCGAGCTCGCCACCGTCGAGATCGTCCCGGCATCCACGTCGGCCGCCGACGTCCTGGCCCGCTCGCCCGACGGGGTCTTCCTGTCGAACGGGCCGGGCGATCCCGGCACCGTGGCCGGTGCGGTCGAGAACATCCGGGGCCTTCTCGGAGAGGTCCCGGTCTTCGGGATCTGCCTGGGCCACCAGCTCCTGGCCGGCGCGCTCGGCGCCGAGCTCTACAAGCTGAAGTTCGGCCACCACGGCGGCAACCACCCCGTCCGGCGCATCGCCACCGGGGCCATCGAGATCACCAGCCAGAACCACAACTTCGCGGTGGCGGAGGGCGCCATCTCCTCGGCCGACATCACCCACGTCAACCTGAACGACGGCGTGGTCGAGGGCATCGCCTGCCGTGACATCCCGGCCTTCAGCGTCCAGTACCACCCCGAGGCCGGTCCCGGCCCCCACGACGCCCGCTACCTCTTCGAGGAGTTCGCCCAGCTGATGGATCGCCACAGATGACCGGCTGCGGAGGCGCCAGCCGGAGCAGCAGCTCCGAAGGGTACGGCTGCGTGCACGCCCAGCTGCGCAGCGGAGCGGAGCTGCGTACTGTCACGGAGCTGCGCATATGAGGCGCGACGATCTCGAGACGATCCTCCTGATCGGTTCCGGCCCGATCGTGATCGGCCAGGCGTCGGAGTTCGACTACTCCGGGACGCAGGCCTGCCGGGTGCTGAAGGACGAGGGCTACCGGGTGATCCTGGCCAACTCGAACCCGGCCACGATCATGACGGACCCCGATTTCGCCGATCGGACCTACATCGAGCCGCTCGACGTCGAGGTGCTCACCGCCATCCTCGAGCGCGAGCGTCCCGACGCCCTGCTCCCCACCTTGGGCGGCCAGACGGCGCTGAACCTGGCCATGGAGCTGCACGAGCGGGGGGTGCTCGACCGGCTGGGCGTGGAGCTGATCGGCGCCAACGCCGAGGCCATCGCCACCGCCGAGGACCGGGGCCGGTTCAAGGAGGCGATGATCGAGATCGGTCTGGAGGTGCCGTCGTCGGGCATCGCCCGGACGATGGCCGAGGCCCGGGCGGTGGTCCACGAGATCGGCCTGCCCGTGGTGATCCGACCGGCCTACATCCTCGGCGGCAAGGGCACCGGCATGGCGGCCACCCCGGAGGAGCTCGAGAAGGTCGCCGGCGACGGGCTCGACGCCAGCCCCATCACCGAGATCCTGATCGAGCAGTCCATCGCCGGGTGGAAGGAGTACGAGCTGGAGGTGATGCGGGACAAGGCCGACAACTGCGTCGTCATCTGCTCGATCGAGAACTTCGACCCGATGGGGGTGCACACCGGCGACTCCATCACGGTCGCCCCGGCCCAGACGCTGTCCGACGTCGAGTACCAGCTGATGCGCGACGCCGCATTCGCCTGCCTGCGCCGGGTGGGCGTGGAGACGGGCG
>DASXLH010000057.1:0-13675 GCA_036496335.1 Acidimicrobiales bacterium | reverse complement strand
CGGCCATCGTCCAGTCACCGCAGTACTTCGACGCCCGGGCCGGCATGCGCTGGCTCCAGCGCTGCGCCGGGGCCACCCAGGAGCTCTTCTACCGGTGGATCCAACCGTCGCGGGACGCCCTGAAGGCCGCCATCTGCGTGGGCACCTGCGCCGTCTACCGGCGGGCCGCCCTCGACGAGGCGGGCGGCTTCGCCCAGATCGGCCACTCGGAGGACGTGCACACCGGCGTCAACCTGATGAAGGCCGGCTACCTCCTGCGCTACGTGCCGATCCTGGTCTCCAAGGGCCTCTGCCCCGACACGCTGCTCGGGTTCCTCAACCAGCAGTACCGCTGGTGCACCGGCTCCATGTCGCTGCTGGCCGACCGGGGCTTCCATGCCAACCAGCTCTTCGGCGTCCGCCAGCGGATCTGCTTCTGGTCGGGCTTCCTCTACTACATCTCGACGGCGGTCAACATCTTCATCGCGCCCCTGCCCGGCCTCATCATGTTGTGGATCTTCCCCGACCACATCTTCCCGGAGAACACGGTGTGGCTGCTGGGGGCGATCGGCCTCTGGTACTTCGTGCTGCCGACGGTGATGCGGGGCTACTGGCGCCTCGACGTGCTGCGGGTCCAGCAGCTGTACTCCTTCGCCCACGCGGTGGCCATCGTCCACCTCCTCACCGGGCGCACCAAGGAGTGGGTGGCCACCGGCTCGGCCAACACCCGCACCACCCCCTTGGCGGTGACCATCACCCGGGTGATGCGCGTCTACGTCGCCACCGTGCAGGTGCTCATCTGGGGCGGGCTGGCCACGGCGACCTACCAGTACGGGATCGAGCGCACGTGGGCCATGCTCTGCTTCGGTCTCCTCGCCGGCTACATCCAGATCCCCATGCTGTTCCTGCGCACCGGGGCCCGCGATGCCCGCCGCCAGGGTCGGGGTCCGAACGTCTTGAGCGTGCTGCCGAGGTGGGCCGTCAAGACCGTCCGCCGCGTGGTCGACGTGCCGGTGACCCCGATGGCCCCCTGACGCGAGCGGGCAGGGGCGAGCGTCAGAGGGCTTCGGCTCGGCGCACCATGTCGAGCAGGTCGGCCCGGGCCCGGGCGACACGGGAGCGGATGGTGCCGGTCGGGCAGCCGAGGGCGGCGCCGGCCTCCTCATAGCTGAGCCCGAGGAGCTGGGTGAGGACGAAGGCGTCGCGCCGGTCGGGCTCGAGGTCGGCCACCAGGGCCTCGGTGCTGGTCGACGCCGGGCCCGGGTCGTGGCGCTCCCGGGACAGGCGTCGGGCGAGCCGGCGCTGTCGCTCCCGGGCCCGGACGTCGTCGGCGCAGGTGTGGCGGGCGATGGCGAGCAGCCAGGACTGGACCGGCGCATCGCCCCGGAAGGAACCGAGCGAACGCATGGCCCGGAGATAGGTCTCCTGGACCAGGTCCTCCTCGTTGCCGTCCGAGCCGAGCAGCGCGCAGAGGCGCCAGACGGCCGGCTGGGTGCGGCGGACCAGCTCCCCCAGGGCGGTGTCGTCGCCCTCGGCGGCGGCATCGAGCAGTCCCCGCAGCGGGTCGGTCGCCGGCACCCGTGGATCGTGCCACCCAACCCCTGGGGGCGCGCGTTCACAGGGAGCGGTCGGCGGGAACTTTTCGGCCTCGACGGGCGACCAGCTTGGCGATGGACTGCGGACGGTGGCGCGACGCCATCTCGGCGCGCGCCGACGGCGAGGATCCCGGCGTGGCCGAGGCCACCCTCGATGCCCACCTGGCCGCCTGCCCCGAGTGCCGGGCCTTCCACCGCGACCTGGCTGCCATGACGCCGCCGTTCCGCTTGCAGGTCCCGCCCCCGATGCCCGACCTCTCCCGGCGGGTGGTGAAGCGAAACGCCCTGCTCGACCGGGCCAGCCGCTGGGGCATGGTGCGCGGGCTGCTCGGAGTGGTGGCCGTCGAGATCGCCGTGCTGGCCCTGCCCTCGCTCGTCCTCGGCGACGACCAGGGTGCGGCCGCCCACACCGCCCGGCACCTGGGCGCGTTCAGCCTCGCCTATGCAGTCGGCCTCCTGGTGGTGGTGGCCCGACCGGCGCGGGCCCGGACGATGCTGCCGGTGGCGGCCGTGCTGGCGGCGGCCCTGCTCATCACCGCGGTGGCCGACGTGCTCGACGGCGTCATCCCCCTGGTCAACGAGACCGGCCATCTTCCCGAGATCCTGAGCGTGCCCCTGCTGTGGTTGCTCGCCTCCCCCGGTCCTGTCGACGGCTCCGTGCGCCTTCGCCGATGGCGCCGGGCGGTGGGCCCGTCCGGCTCGGCCGCCGGTTCCGACGGGTTCGGTCCGTCGACCCGTCCCCTCCATCTCGTCGGCCCCGAGGCCGGCGACGGAAGCAGCGGTGCGGCCGGTGGGTCGGCCCGATGACGGCTCGGCTCACGGCCGGTCGCCTGACGTTGGCCCGCCTGCTCGTCGCCGGGGCCGTGCTGGCCGTCACCCTCCTCGCCGTGGCCGGGCCCGCCGACGCCCACGCCGTGCTGGAGTCGACCGACCCGCCCGCCGGCGCGGTGGTTGTGGTCGCACCCACCACCGTGCGGGTCACGTTCAACGAGCCGGTCGGGGCCCAGCAGGGCGATCTGCGGGTCTACGACTCGACCGGCAGGCGGGTCGATCGCGGCTCGCTCCACCACCTCGACAGCGGCCGGGCGCTGCAGGTCGACCTGCAGGCTCTGCGCCCGGGCGGCTACGCCGTGACCTGGCGGGTGATCTCGGCCGACACCCACCCGGTGAGCGGTGCCGTCACCTGGCGCTTCGGGGAGTCGGGCGGGGCGGCCGTGGGCGACACCCTGCTGAACAACCTGCTGGGCGCGGCCCACGGATCCACGGCGGTGAGCGCCGCCCTCGCCGTCCAACGGGCCTTGGTGTTCGGCTCCCTGATCGTCCTGCTGGGCGGCGTCGCCTTCGTGCTGTTCCTCTGGCGGGAGGGGGCGGTCGACCGCTGGTGGCGCCTGGTCATGCTCGGCTCGGTGGGCGTCGGGATCGTGGCGTCGATCGCCGGGATCTTCCTGCAGGCCGCCAATGTGGCCGGCCTCGGCTTCGGGTCGATCCTCGACGGCGCGCCGATCGGCGAGGTGGTGCGGGGCGACTACGGCCAGGCTGCCATCGGGCGCGCTCTCGGCCTCGCCCTGATCGGCTTTCTCGTCACCCGTCTGACGCCGGGACCGGCACCGGACGAGCCGTCGGCGACCGAGGGAGAGCCGGTTCCCGAGCGCGAGCTCGTGCCCGCTGGCGGGCCGACTCCGCCAGGTGGGCTGGCCTCGGGTGCAGAACCGTCGCCGCAGGCCGCACCCGGGTCCGGGGGAGCCGTCGCCACACGGGCCGCTCCTGGGTGGGTCCGCCCCTCGCTGGTCGTGCTCGGGGTGCTGGTGGCCGGAAGCCTGGGCTTCGCCGGCCATCCCCGCACCGGCCGGTGGCTGCCCATCGCGCTGCCGTTCGACATCGTCCACGTCCTCGCCGCCTCGGTGTGGATCGGCGGGCTGGTGGTGCTGGTGGCCATCGCCACGCCCAAGCTCGATCCTCCGGCCACCCGCGCCCTGGTCCTGCGCTTCTCGCCGGTGGCCTTCACCTGCGTGGCCGTGCTGGTGGCCACCGGTACGGCCCAGGCCTTCCGCCAGCTCGACGGCGGTTGGACCGCCCTGCGCAGCTCCGATTACGGCCACCTGCTGATCATCAAGGTGGTTGTCACCGCCGTGGTCGTCGCCGTGGGCGGCTCGAGCCGGTCACTGGTCCGATCGGGCTGGATCGACGACACCGAGGACGACGCCGCCTGGAGCCGGCACCTGGTGCGCCGGGCCATCGCCTCCGAGGTCGTCCTGGCCGCCGTCGTGATCGCCGTCACCTCGCTGCTGGTGGCGTCCAACCCGAACGCCGCCACCGCCGCCACCGCCTACTCGGCCAGCCGGGTCGACGGCCCCGTCATCGTCGACGCCGTCGTGGCGCCGGCCCGGCCGGGCCCGGTGTCCGTCCATCTCTACGTGTCCGACCCCAACGCCGCCCTCACCCAGCCGTTCGACACCACCGCCCAATTGGAGCTGCCGGGGAAGGTCGCCCCGGTCGATCTGCCCCTCCTCCCGGCGGGGGGGCGGCACTGGATCGCCGACGGCGTGGAGGCCCCCATCGCCGGGCTCTGGCGCCTCACCGTGCGGGTGGTGGTGGGCGGGCTCGACGAGCACGTCTTCGTCTTCAACGTGCCCATCCACTGACCGCCCGAGCGTCGTCGCCCCCACCTTCCGTCCGCTTGTGACCCCCCGAAGGAGAACCATGTTCCGCCGCCTGTCCGCCGTCCTGATCGGTGCTGCCGCCATCGTCGTGCTCACCGCCGGGGTGGCGTCGGCCCACGTCACGGTCGACCCGTCCTCGGTGCCGAAGGGGGGCTCGGCCACCTTCACCTTCCGGGTGCCGAACGAGGAGGCCGATGCCTCCACCGACAAGATCCAGGTGGCCTTCCCGGATCCGACGGTCGCCCCGTTGGCGGTGGCCGATGTCGAGCCCCATGCGGGCTGGTCCTACACCGTCGACAAGACCCATCTGGCCGCGCCGGTGCAGTCCGACGACGGTCCCGTCAGCGACGTCGTCACCGGGGTCACCTGGACGGCGAACTCGCCCGACGATGCCATCAAGCCCGGCGAGTTCGACGAGTTCAAGCTGTCGGTCGACCCGCTGCCGACCACCGTCGACAGCCTGACCTTCAAGGTCCTCCAGACCTACTCCGATGGCGATGTCGTCCGCTGGATCGAAGCGACGCCGCCCGGCGGTCCCGAGCCGGAGCACCCGGCGCCGGTGGTGACGCTGACCGCGGCGGTGTCCGATTCCTCCGACACCGCCGCTGCGGCTCCCGCCGTCAGCCAGAGCGACGTCGATCAGGCCCGGACGCTGGGGATCGTCGGGATCGTGGTGGGCAGTGTGGGCCTGGTGGTGGGCGTCACCGCTCTGGTGCTCAGCCGCCGGCGCCGCGCCGGCGACGGGGAGGCCTAGCCCACCGACCCCACGATCAGCTCAATGACGACGAGTTGACCGCGTCGGGCCCGGCCGCCGGCCCGCCCCTGCCCTTCTCGGCCTGCTCGGCTTCGTGCTTGGCGAACATCTGCGAGGCCGCCGTCACCCGCTTGGTGACCAGCTCCTCCTGGTTCGTGGTGACCCAGTCGTAAGACCGCCGCCGGTTCTCGTTGGCGTTGGCGAAGTGCGGGATCACGTACTGCGAGTAGAGCTCGAAGCTCCGCTTGATGGCGGGCCAGTCGGTCCAGTTCGTCACCTGGATCAGCACGGCTCCGAAGTCGCCTTGCTTCTCGTAGAGCTGCTCGATGCGCTCGATGGCGTCGTCGGGCGTGCCGACGACCGCGATCCTGTTCTCGATGACCCAGTCGGCGTAGTCGGCACCTTCGGGCACGTCGAAGCGAGGCTGGTTGTTGTTGAAGTAGCGCACGAACTCCTCCGTGCCCCACCGGATGTTCTCGCGTGCCTGCTCGCCTGTGTCGGCGAGGTGCATCTGGACCACGCAGCGCAGGCGGCTGCGGTCCATCTCCCGACCGCTCTCGGCCGCCACCTCGCACGCCACCTGCCAGTTGGTCGAGAGGGCGTCGAACCCGGCCCGGTCGCCGGCGGCGACGCAGAGCATGCCGAGGTCGTACTTGCCGGCGAGCCGTCCCCCCGAGGGCGTCACCGCGCTGGCGACGCACACCTCGGGGTGGGGGAGCGTGTAGGGCCGCAGGTGGGTGTGCGCGTCGCGCATCGTGTACCAGTCGGTCTCCTCGGTGACCCACTCGCCTTTGAAGAGGCGCAGGATCGCGTCGAGGCCCTCGGCCATGCGATCGCGCGTCGCCTCCGGCTCGATGCCCATCATCAAGGCGTCGGACGCCAGCAGACCGGGGCCGGCTCCGAACATCACGCGGCCTCTGGTCATGTGGTCGAGCTGGATGATGCGGTTGGCCACGTTGAGGGGGTGGTGGTACGGCAGCGACACCACGCCGGTGCCGAACTTGATGTGCTTCGTCCGCTCCGCGGCGGCGGCGATGAACATCTCGGGCGAATCGATCGTCTCGAGGCCCGCCGAGTGGTGCTCGCCGATCCACGCCTCCTGGAAGCCGAGCTCGTCGAGCCACTCGCAGAGCTGGAGGTCGCGCTCCATGGCCAACGTCGGGTTCTCGGCCATCGAGTGGAACGGCGCCAGGAAGACGCCGTGCCGCAGCGGGATCGTCATGGCACGACGCTACGCCGAGCGCTTTCGCGCCTGCCGGGCGGGACCGACCCCGGCGGCGACGACCAATGGACTCAGAGGGCCGGGACCGGCTGGGGGGCCGGGGCGCCGACGTAGTGGGCCGAGGGCCGGATGATGGTCCGCGACTCGGCCTGCTCGAGGGCATGGGCGGTCCAGCCGACCACCCGGCTTATGGCGAAGGTGGGGGTGAACAGGTCGCGGGGGAGTCCACACCGGTCCATGACCACGCCGGCGTAGTACTCGATGTTGGCCTGGAGCGGGCGGTCGGGCTTGAGCTCGGCCAGGGTCCGCTCGATCTCGATCTCCACGTCCCGGGCCAGCTCCACGGTGGGCCCGCCCAGCCCGACCGCCACCTCCCGCAGGGCCAGCGAGCGGGGATCGGCGGTGCGGTAGATGGCGTGGCCGAAGCCCATGATCCGGTCGCCCCCGGCCACCGCCTCGGCCACCCAGGCCGGGGCCCGGTCGGCCGAACCGATGTCCTCGAGCATCTCCAGGGCCCGGCTCGGCGCCCCGCCGTGCAACGGACCCGACAGCGCGCCCAGTGCAGCCACCACCACGGCCCCGAGGTCGGCACCGGTGGAAGTGACCACCCGTCCGGTGAAGGTCGACGCGTTGAACCCGTGGTCGAGGGCCAGCACCAGGTACTGCTCGATCGCCCGCACCTCCTGGTGGCCGGGCACCGAACCGGTCACCATCCGCAGGTAGTCGGCCACGTGGCCGAGGGAGGGGTCCGGATCGAGGGGCGCGAGCCCGTCGGCGAGGCGGTGCAGCGTGGCCACGATGGTGGGCGCGGCGGCGGCCAGGCGCACGGCGTTGTCCTCCAGGGTGCTGCGATCGACGTCGAGGCTCGGACGGAACCCCTCGACCGCGGCCAGGTGGGAGAGCCCGGTGCGCAGGCCGGTCATGGGGTCGACACCGCTGGCCGCCACCACCCGCAGGAGGTCGAGCACCGAGGCCGGCAGGGCCCGCTGCCCGGCCGTACGGGCCGCGAACCGCGTCGACTCGTCGCGGTCGGGCAGCCGGCCGAACAGCAGGAGGTGCCAGACGTCCTCGAAGGACCGGACGATCGACAGCTCCACGGCCGAGTAGGGGCCGTAGTGGTAGAAGCCTTCGAGGCCCCGGACATCGCCGACCTGGGTGTCGGCCACCTCCAGCCCCCGCAGGCCGGGGGGTACTTCCAACGTGGCGCCCATGGCCACTCCTCTCTCGTGTCGTTGCCACCATCCTCGGGGCGCTGGGCGCAGTCGTCAACATTGATCTATAAATCAATGTAAGGTCGCCGCCATGGCGGACGACTGGCTGACGGCGGCGGAGGCGGCCGCCCGGCTCGGGGTGAAGCCCGAGACCCTCTACGCCTACGTGAGCAGGGGTCTGCTCCCTCGGGAGCGGCCGCCGGGGTCCCGATCCAGCCGGTTCCGTCGGGTCGACGTCGACGCCCTGCGGGAGCGGAGCCACCCACGGTCACGCGACCGGGTGCGTGAGGTCCTCATCGACTCGGCCGTCACGCTGCTGGACCCCGCCGGACGGCTGCTCTACCGGGGGCGTGAGGTGACCGAGCTGGCCGGCACGTGGTCCTTCGAGCGCACGGCCGAGTGGCTCTGGACCGGGACCGACGTCCCTGTACCGGAGTGGCGAGCGTCGAGATCGGCGGTGCGGGTCGGCCGCCGCGTGCTGGCCGCCCTGCCGGCCGATGCCTCGGTGGCCGATCGGCTCCGGACCGTCGTCGCCGCCTTGGCCACCACCGACCCGATGCGCCACGACCGCCGCCCGGAGGCGGTGGTGGTGACGGCCCGCGGCCTGATCGCCGGCATGGTGGCCAGCCTCGACCCGGCCGGTGCCGCCACCCCGGCGGGGGCGGCCCCTGCCTCCGTCGCCTCGATGGTCTGGCGGGGGCTCTCGCCTCGGACCCCTCGGGCCGCCGACCTGGCTCTCCTCGACCGGGTCCTGGTGCTGGTGGCGGACCACGAGCTGGCGGCGTCCACCTTCGCCGCCCGGATCGCGGCGGCCACCTGGGCCGATCCCTACCTGGTGGTGCTGAGCGGCATGTCGGCCCTCGGCGGCTCGCTGCACGGGGGGGCGTCGGGCCAGGCGGTGGTGCTGCTGCGGGAGCTGGTGGCCGGCACGCCCGCCGACCGCGCCGTGGGGGAGCGGCTGCGGGCAGCGGAGACCATCCCCGGCTTCGGCCACGCCGTGTACCGCGAGCGGGATCCGCGGGCCGTCGACCTGTTCGCCGCCCTCGACCGGGTCCGCCTGCCGGCCCGCCTGCGCCGGGCGGTCGACGATTTGGTGGAGGTGATGGCCACCCGCGGGGGTCCGGGGCCCAACGTCGACCTGGCGGTGGCGGTGATGACCGAGGCGGCCGGGATGCCGGCCGACGCCGGGGAGGCGCTCTACGCGGTGGCCCGCACTGCCGGGTGGATCGCCCACGGCATGGAGGAGTACGAGCACCGGCTGCGCTACCGACCCCGGGCCAACTACACCGGGCCGGTCGCCTGAGGACTGGGCCACATCGTTCTGTGTCGAATTTGCCCCGCCAAGCGAGGCAAATCCGACACAGAACGATCGGTTGCTGAGTCCGATCCCAGACCGCTCACAGGCGTGACCGCGAGACTGCGACATGCGTCGGCGCCGGCTGCTGCTCATCCCGTTGGTCCTGGTCATTGCCGTGGTCGGTGGGACGTGGGTCTACATCAACGTCATCCGCGGCGACCCGCCCGCCAAGCTCACCCTCGACACCGCCGCCGACGGCGCCACCAGCACCACCGCCGCCGAGGGGACGACCAACACCACCGGCGCACTGGTGACCGCCGCCGACGTGGCTGGCACCTGGACCGTGGCCCAGGACGGCACCCAGGTGGGGTACCGCGTGCCGGAGACGCTGTTCGGCCAGAAGACGGTGGCGGTGGCCCGCACCGACCAGGTGACCGGCTCCATGACCATCGAGGGGACGAACGTCACCGCCGCCACCTTCACCGTCGACATGGAGTCGGTGGAGAGCGTCCCGGCCGAGTCCCGCCGGGACGGGCAGTTCCAGGGCCGGATCATGGACGTGAGCCAGTTCCCGACGTCGACCTTCCAGCTGACCCAGCCGATCGCCCTCGGGACCCTGCCGGCGTCCGGTCAGCAGATCGACGTCAAGGCGGTCGGCAAGCTGACGTTGCGGGGCAAGACCCGGGACGTGACCATCCCGCTCCAGGCCGAGCTCGACAACGGGCAGATCAAGGTGTTGGGCAACTACACGGTGGTCTTCGACGACTGGGGCATCCCCAACCCGACCTTCGGCCCGGCCAGCGTCGGAGACAGCGGGACGCTCGAGATCCTGCTGGTCTTCGCCAAGAGCTGATCCTCCGGCCGGGCGGCCGGAAGCGGAGCGGTCCCGTCGAGGCGAGCAGAATGACCGCGTGCTGGGAGAGGACGCCGCCGGCTGGGTGGCCCGCGACGCGGACGTGGTCTGGCACGGCTTCACCCAGATGTCGTCCTACGCCGAGAACGAACCGGTCATAGTGGCGGCGGCCGAGGGCCGGGAGCTGATCGACGTCGACGGGCGCCGCTACCTCGACGCCATCTCCTCGTTGTGGGTGAACACCCTTGGCCATCGGGTGCCCGAGCTCGACGCCGCCCTGCGCGACCAGCTCGAGCTCGTGGCCCACTCCACCATGCTGGGTAACGGCAACGTGGCCGTGGTGGAACTGAGCGAGGCCCTGGCGAGGGTCGTCCCCGTCGACCAGCCCCACTTCCTCTATGCCTCCGACGGCGCCACCGCCGTCGAGCAGGCCCTCAAGATTGCCTTCCAGCACTTCGTCAACCTGGGGGACAAGGAACGCACGGGCTTTCTCGCCCTGGCCGGCGCCTACCACGGCGACACCGTGGGCGCCCTCTCCCTCGGCGATGGCGGCTTCGGCACCGACCTGTTCGACCCGCTCCGCTTCCCGGTGCGGCGGGCGCCATCGATGGCCGAGGCGGCCGAGCTCGTGCGGGAGCACGGGCCCACGCTGGCGGCGGCGGTGGTGGAGCCCTTGGTGCAGGGCGCCGGCGGGATGCTCCTGCACGACCCGGCTGAGCTGGCCGAGCTGGCGGCCGCCTGCCGGGAGACGGGGACCCTGCTCGTCTGCGACGAGGTGGCCACCGGGTTCGGACGCACCGGCACGCTGTTCGCGGTGGAGCAGGCCGGCGTGCGGCCCGACATCCTCGTGCTGGGCAAGGGCATCACCGGCGGCTACCTGCCGATGGCCGCCACGGTGGCTTCCCACCGGGTGTACCAGAGCTTCCTCGGGCCCGACCTGTCGGAGCTGACGCTGTACCACGGGCACTCCTACGGGGGGAACGCTCTTGCGGCGGCGGTGGCCACCGCCCACCTGGCTCTGTTCGAGTCGCTCGACGTGCTCGGCAACGTGCAGGCCCGCAGTGAGCAGCTCGGGGCGTTGCTCGACTCACGGGTGGCGGGGCTGCGGGGCGTGGCGGACATTCGCCTGCGGGGCCTGATGTGCGGGGTTGAGCTGGCCCCGCCCCTCGACGGGCTGCGCTGGGGTCGGCGGGTGTGCATGGCCGCCACCCAGGCCGGCGTGCTGCTGCGCCCGCTGGGCGACGTGGTGGTGCTGATGCCGATCCTCACTTCGACGGCGGAGGAGATCGAGCGCATCGTCGACGCCCTGGTCGACGCCATCGGCCAGGTCTGCCGGTGACGACCCGGCCACGTCGGACCTGGCGGGAGTGGGCCACCTCGGAGGGCGCTTCCATCCGGTCGGCCGGGCGGTGGCGCCAGGTCCGCACGTTCGACGCCCATGGGCCGCTCGGGACCACCACCGACGGCGCCGATGTCGTGGCCTTCGCTTCCAACGACTACCTCGGGCTCAGCACCCACCCGGCTGTGGTCGGGGCGGCCGTCGAGGCGCTCGAGCGGTGGGGGAGCGGGTCGACCGCGGCCCGGCTCATCGTCGGCTCCCGCCCGGTGCACGACCAGCTGGAGGCGGCGCTGGCGGCTTGGAAGGGCGAGGAAGCGGCCGTGCTGTTCCCGACCGGCTTCATGGCCAACCTGGGGGTGCTCACGACCGTGGCCGGCGCCGGGGTCACGATCCTGTCCGACGAGCTCAACCATGCCTCGATCATCGACGGGGCCCGGCTGGCCAAGGCCCCGGTGGCCGTCTATCGCCACGGCGACGCCGACCACGTCGAGCGACTGTTGAACGGGCTCGACGGCCCGGCGGTGGTGGTGACCGACTCGGTTTTCTCGATGGACGGCGACCGGGCACCGGTGGGGCGGCTGGCCGAGCTGTGCTGCGGGCACGGGGCGCTGCTGGTGCTGGACGAGGCCCACGAGATCCTGGAGCCGCCCGACCCGACCGGCGACGCCGAGGTGGTGCGGGTCGGCACCCTGTCGAAGACGCTCGGCTCTCTGGGGGGCTTTGCCGCCACGTCCACGCCGCTGGCCGAGCTACTGGTCAACCGGGCCCGCACCTTCATCTTCACCACCGCCTCCAGCCCGGCCGACGCCGCCGCCGCCCTGGCCGCCGTTTCGATCGTGCGCTCGGACGAGGGCGCCGCGCTGGTGGCGAGACTGCGGGCCAACGTCGACCGGATCCGCCCCGGTCATCCGTCACCGATCGTGCCCGTGTTGGTCGGCGACGAGGACGCCGCCATGGCAGCATCTTCGGCCTTGCGGGCGTTGGGGTTGTTGGTGCCGGCGGTGCGGCCACCAACCGTTCCTGTCGGCACGTCGCGCCTGCGTATCGCCGTGTCGGCGTCCCACACCTTCGAGCAGTTGGATGCGCTGGTGGAGGGTCTCGACGCCTGCCTGCCGGGCTGGCGTGGCTGACGCTGAGCGGCCGTCCCGTCTGGTGCTGGTGGCGGGCACCGGCACGGGGGTGGGCAAGACGTGGGTTGGTGCGGCGCTGCTGCATGAGCTGCGGGCTCGCGGTCTGACGGTGGCGGTGCGCAAGCCAGTGCAGTCGGCCGACCCGGACGACGGCCTTCCCGATGCGGTGACGTTGGCGGCCGCGTCCGGGGAGGACTCGGACGAGGTCTGTCAGCCTTCCCGCTCCTTCGAGGTGCCGATGACACCGTTCATGGCGGCGGACAATCTGGGGCGGCCCCTCGAGTCGGTGGACGAGCTGGTGGCGGGGCTGCGCTGGCCGGCGGCGGTCGACGTCGGGCTGGTCGAGAGCGTCGGGGGGGTGCGCTCGCCCATCACCGAGGACGGCGCCGACACCGTGTCGATCCAGACGCTGCTGCGTCCCGACCTGACCGTCGTGGTGGCCGACGCCGGCCTGGGCACGCTCAACTTGGTGCGGCTGTCGACGGCGGTGCTGGCGGCGGAGCTGGTGGTGATCCTGAACCGCTTCGATCCGGCCGACGAGCTGCACCGCCGAAACCTGGCCTGGCTCGAGGGCCACCTCGCCCTGCCCGTCGTGACGACGATCTCTGCATTGGCCGACCTGGCAGCGCTGGGCTGAGGCCAGCGCTGGGTCTACGTCGCCTCGCTACGGTGGGCGACCTGAACTTCCCGGCCCACGCCCACGTCGTACGTCTTGCCATCGGCGAGGACCCGGCCCTGCTGTTCGGCGCCATGCTGCCCGACCTCGTCAACATGGCCGGGGAACGGTTCCAGCTCGACCTGCCCGACGAGGTGGAGGCTGGCCGCCGCCTCCACCACCGGGCCGACGAGTGTTTCCACGACACCGCCGCCTTCCGAGACGGAGTCGGCCGGCTCCGGGCCGCCTTGCGGGCGCAGGGTCTCGGCTCCGGGCCGAGCCGGGCCGGCGCCCACCTCGGCTACGAGCTGGTCCTCGACACCTGCCTGCCCTGGGACGAGGCGCTGGCGTCGGACCTCACCCGGGCCCTGGCCTTCGGCGCCGAGCTCGCCACCCGCCTCTCGGCTCGCCCGCGGGCGGCGTGGGTGCCGGTGCTCAACCGCTTCGCAGCCGTCCGCTGGATCGGGCTGGCGTCGACCACTGATGAGGAGCTGGCCCACCGGGTCGAGGGCATCCTGTCCCGACGGCCCCGCCTCGCCCTCCCGCCGGGCGGCTGCGACTCGGTCGCGACGGCTTTGACGGCGGTCCGTCCCACGATCGCCGATACCAGCGAGGAGCTCTTCGCTGAAGTAGCCGTCGCTTTGGCCACGTCGCCGGCGAGAGAGCCGTCCCGACCGTCCTGCTAACTTCTCCGCCTCTCGGGCCGTTAGCTCAGTTGGCAGAGTACTTGCATGACACGCAAGGGGTCACAGGTTCAAGTCCTGTACGGCCCACCCGGTGTGATCTGTCAGGAAACTGTGGACACTTGAACCTGTGAATCCTAAGTGGGCAAGGTTCGATTGCGCGGCTGGTAATCCCGCTCGGCGTTGAGCTTGGTCTCTCCGATCAACTCGCCCTCTTCAGTGACGATGTCCACGTGGTCGTCGACGACATAGAGACGGATGCGTTGACCGCGATAACTCCAGCCGACGTTCAAGTGA
>DASXLH010000056.1:0-3987 GCA_036496335.1 Acidimicrobiales bacterium | reverse complement strand
GGCGCGGTACCGCACCACCATCACCCTGCGGCGCCGTCTCGGTGGGCTCGCGGCGGTGGCTGTCCTCACCGGCGGGCTCGGCGGCATAGCGCTGGCCGCCACCGCAGGAGCTCGCCGGACGCAGTCGTCCTTCGCCACGTTCGAGAAGAGCACCAACCCGAGCGACCTCAACGTCTCGGTCGGCCCACCCGGGGGTGGCTCGCTGACCCCGACGGACGAGGCCACCTTCGACCACGAGGTCGCCTCGCTCCCGGGTGTCCGGCGGGTCGCCTCGTTCATGGTCCTCGACGCCGTCCCCGAGACCCCGTCGGGCGGTCTCCGCCTCGACACCGTCAGCAGCCTCGAGATCGGCGGCAGCCTCGACGGGCTCTATACCGCGGTCGATCGCGTCAGCGTGGTGCAGGGCCGACTGTTCGATCCGGCTCGTGACGACGAGATGGTCATGAGCGCCGATCTGGCCGCCCTGCTCGGTGTCCGGGTGGGCGGCATTGTCCCGATGAGCTTCTTCTCCGATGAGCAGACGTCGGAGCCGGGTTTCGGCACCCCCGCCGTCGCCCCGACCCTCCGGCGCCAGATGCGGGTCGTGGGCATCGTCGTCTTCAACGACCAGGTGGTCCAGGACGATGTGGACCGCTCGACATCGCGGGGCCTCGTCAGTCCGGCCCTGACCCGCCTGCTCCTTCCGGGAACGAGCGTGGCGTACCACAGCTTCCAACTGGAGGGCGGCGCCTCGAGCGTGCCGACCTTCGAGCGTGCGGTCATCGGCCTCCTGCCTGCGAACTCCACCTACACCCTCCACGTGGCGGCCACCACCGCCCAGAAGGCCAACCGCTCGGCGCGGCCCGCGGCCATCGCCCTGGGTGCGTTCGGACTGATCGCCGCCATCGTGGCCCTGCTCGTCGCCGGTCAAGCCGTCGCCCGCCAGGTCCGGGCCGACGCCGAGACGGCAGCGGCGCTGCGGGCGTTCGGGGCCTCGACCCGCACGGTCGTCCTGGCCGGAACGCTCGACCTGCTGGGCGCGGTCGGAGTGGGCGCCTTGCTGGCGGTGGGCGTGGCGGTCGGTCTCTCGTCGCTCTCTCCGGTCGGTCCGGTGCGACCCGTGTATCCCGACCGGGGAGTGTCGATCGACGGGCTGGTCCTCGTCCTCGGTGCGCTCGTGCTGGTGGCCGTCCTGGCCGCCACCGCCGTCGTGCTGACCGCTCGGGGTGCCGCCCATCGAGCCGCGGGGGGCGATCGCGAGGCGACGCTTCGGCGGTCGGTGCTCGCCGGGTTCGCCGCCCGGGCCGGTCTGTCGCCGTCCGGGGTGGTCGGCGTCGGATTCGCCTTCGAGTCGGGTCGTGGCCGCAACGCCGTCTCGGTGCGGGCCGCCCTCGTCAGCACCGCGGTGGCCGTCGGGCTGGTCGCCGCCACCGCCACCTTCGCCAGCAGCCTGCAGACCCTCGTGTCCCATCCGTCGCTCTACGGCTGGAGCTGGGACAGCACCCTGATCGCCTCCTACAAGGTCCCGCCGGCCACGGCGACGGCGCTCGACCACGATCCCGACGTCGCGGCCTGGGCCGGCTACGACCTGGCCACCGCCTCGATCGACGGCCAGACGGTGCCCGTCCTCCTCGGGGGCACGAAGAGCGAGCTCGGACCACCGCTCATCTCCGGGCACGACGTGGACCACGACGACGAGATCGTGCTCGGGGAGTCCACCCTCGCCCAGCTGCATCGACACATCGGTGACACCGTGACCGTTCAGTACGGCAACCCCGACGACGCCCCCATCTACGTCCCCCCGACGCGGCTCACGATCGTCGGGGCCGCCACGCTCCCGGCGGTCGGCTTCCCCAGCGCCTTCGCCGACCACATCTCCATGGGGACCGGGGCGGTCCTTTCCCGCGGGGTCGAGCCACCTGCCTTCCAGCAGGCGCTCGTCAACCCGGACGACAACTTCAACGGATCCGACGTGGTCTTCGTCCGCCAGCGCTCGGACCTGAGCGCGGCCGCCAAGGCCGCCGACCTGCGCCACATCCTCGGGGCCGGCAACAACGCCCTCCAAGCCGATCCCTCCGCCGGGGGCGACACGCTCACCGCCCTGCCGGTCGAGCGGCCGGCCGAGATCGTCAACTACCGGTCGATCGGCGCCACACCGACGCTGCTGGCGGCGGGGCTCGCCGTCGGCGCCTTCGTCGCGCTGGTCCTGACGTTGGTGGCCTCGGTCCGGCGGCGTCGTCAGGTCTTGGCCTGGCTGAAGGCGTTGGGGTTCACCCCTCGACAGCTACAGGCCACGGTGGCATGGCAGGCGAGCGTCGACGCGGTGGTCGGGATCGTCGTGGGAGGAACGCTCGGCATCGCCCTGGGTCGATGGCTGTGGACCCTGTTCGCCCGCAGCATCGCTGCCGTTCCCGAACCGACCATCCCGGTGCCGGTGGTCATCGCCCTGGCGGCGGGCACCCTCGTGCTGGCCAACATCGCGGCCGCCATTCCCGGCCGTCTGGCGGCCCGGACGCCGACGGCAAACCTCCTGCGCAACGAGTAGCCGTCGACTGGAACACCGAGCTCGGCGGTGGTCGACTGCGGCAACCTCAGTCGCCGATCCCCGTGGGAGCCACGTCGCCATGAGCACCCGTCCGATCGCCGACCATGCGCTGCTGTCGGACCGCCACGGCGCCGCCTTGGTCAGCCGGGATGGCTCCGTCGACTGGCTGTGCCTGCCCCGCTTCGACAGCGGCTCGATCTTCGCCCGGTTGCTGGACGAAGGCGCCGGCTCGTGGTCCCTGCGGGCCGCGGACGCCACCGAGGTGACGCGCCGGTACCTCGACCGCACGATGGTCCTGGAGACCTCCTATCGCACGCCCACTGGAACGGCGGTGGTCGTCGACGCGCTGTCGACCGGGGCCGGCAATCGGGGCCACGCCCTGGGGGAGGGCTCGCCCCATCTGCTGCTGCGGCAGGTGACCTGCTCGGAGGGTGAGGTCACGATGTCCGTGGAGTACGGGCCACGGCCGGAGTACGGGCTCGTGGTCCCCCTGCTCGACGTGGTCGAGGGTGGACTGGTGGCGACGGGCGGAGCCGATGTCCTGGTCCTGTCGTGCCCGCTGGCGCTCGACGTCGGATCGTCGTCGGCCTCGGGCACCGTCGTCCTCGGTGCCGGGGAGCGCGCCGGCTTCGCGTTGCACCACGCCCGGCGGGCCGACGCCGAGATGGCTCGGGTCTGGAGCCAGGACGAGATCGCGATGCGGCTGGACGAGACCGTGGCGTCGTGGGAGTCATGGTCGGCGTTGCACCAGGCCTACGACGGCCCATGGCGCGAGCTCGTCCACCACAGCGGGCGGGTCCTCCAGGCGCTCTCGTTCCAACCCACCGGCGCGATCTGCGCGGCCGCCACCACGTCGTTGCCGGAAGTGGTCGGGGGCTCCCGCAACTGGGACTACCGCTTCGCCTGGGTCCGCGACGCCTCCTTCACCATCGAGGCGCTCTGGGTGGCGGCCTGCCCGGACGAGGCCGACAAGTTCGTCGAGTACATGACGACGGCGGCGGCCGGCTCGCTCGACGACGGCGGTGACCTCCAGATCATGTTCGGGATCGGGGGCGAGCGCGATCTGACCGAGCGGGAGCTGCCCCACCTGAGCGGTTGGCGCGGGTCGTCGCCGGTGCGGGTCGGCAACGGGGCGTGGCGACAGCGCCAGCTCGACGTCTACGGCGAGCTGCTCAGCGCCGTGCACCGGCTGTCGGACCGGATCTTCGACCCGGTCGGGCGAGAGACGGCCGGCGGGCCGCCGCCAAGCACCCGACGGTTCCTCGTGGCGCTGGCCGACACCGCCGCCCGCCGCTGGCAGGAGCAGGACCAAGGCATCTGGGAGGTGCGGGGCCAGCCCCGCCACTTCGTCTACTCGAAGCTCATGTGCTGGGTGGCGCTGGATCGGGCCACCGCCCTGGCCGAGCACCTGGGTGCCACCGACCGAGTCGCCCGGTGGGCCACCGTCCAGGAGGAGATCCGTG
>DASXLH010000055.1:0-2638 GCA_036496335.1 Acidimicrobiales bacterium | reverse complement strand
GCCGGCACCGCGGAGCCGGGTGACGTCGACGCCGTAGGTCGACTCGTACATCTGCGCCAACCGCTCGAGCCGACGGGACAGGAGCTCGACCTGGGCCGGTCGGGCTCCCTTCTGCGGGGCGAAGACCCGGGCGGCGTCGAGGAACCCGGTCCGCACGTCGCAGGCCACCACCAGCTCTACGGACCGCAACCGGGTCAGGGGCTCGAGGGACCGGAGGGCGCCGAGCCCGCCGTCGGTCGTCGCCGATCCCCCCACCCCGACGAGGATGCGCCGACAGCCGGCGTCGACGGCGGCCGCCACCAGCTCGCCGGTACCGGTGGTCGAGGCCGAGACGGGATCGTTGCCGGTCGGCCCGCCGACGAGCTCGATCCCGGAGGCCGTTGCCATCTCCACCACGCCGGTGCGGCCGTAGCGCCAGGCGGCCGGCACCGGGTCGCCGAGGGGGCCGGTGACCACCGCCACCCGGTTGGGTCCGCCGAGGGCGGCCAGGGTTCCCTCGCCGCCGTCGGCCACCGGGACCTCGTCGCAGTCCCAACCCGCCTCCCACGCCACCCGGCCGACAGCGGCCGCCACCTCGGCGGCCGTGGCGGTGCCACGGAGCTTGTCGGGGGCGGCAACGACTCGCACGGCCCAATTGTGTCGAGTCAATCGCGTCAGGCGCTGGGTACGGTGCGGCGGTGCCGGACCGCCCACTCGTCGTCGTGTCCAACCGCGGTCCGTTGTCCTTCGCCATCGACGACGCCGGCGACCTGGTCACGAGGAAGGCCGGCGGCGGTCTGGCGACGACCGTGGGGGGCGCGCTGGCCGGCACCGGGACGCTGTGGGTCGCCGGTGCCCTCGACGAGGCCGACCGGCGCGCCGCCGAAGGCGGGACCGTCGAGGCGGAGGGCTTCAACGTCCAGCTCCTCAGCCTCGATGCCGACACCTACCGGGCCTACTACGACGTGATCGCCAACGGCACCCTGTGGTTCCTGCACCACGGCCTCTGGGACACGCCCCGCCGTCCTCGCTTCGACCGGCACTGGTGGGCGGCCTGGGAGCGCTTCCGGGAGGTCAACCAGGCGTTCGCGGCGCAACTGGCCGACTGCGCGCCCAAGGACGCGCTGGTGCTCGTGCAGGACTACCACCTGCCGCTGGTCGGCCCGGCGCTCAGCGCGGCACGACCCGACGTGGCCACCGTGCACTTCTCCCACACCCCGTTCGCATCACCCGATGCCCTGCGGGTCCTGCCGGACGAGGTGGCGGGCGAGCTGCTCCGGGGCATGGCCGGCCACGGTGCCTGCGGGTTCCACTCGGCCCGCTGGGCCCGGGCCTTCGACCAGTGCTGCCAGGAGGTCCTCGGCGCCTCCCCCACCACCTTCGTGTCGCCGGCCGCGGCTGACGCCGACGACATCCGCGCCGTCGCCGCCTCGGCGGGCTGCACCGACGCCCGGGCGACGCTCGAGGAGCTCGTCGGCGGCCGACGCCTCATCGTGCGGGTCGACCGGATCGAACTGTCGAAGAACATCGTCCGAGGCTTCCTGGCCTTCGACGAGCTCCTCGCGACGAAGCCGCACTGGCGGGGCGAGGTGGTGTTCGGGGCGTTCGTCTACCCGTCACGTGAGGGCCTCGCCGAGTACCAGGCCTATCGCCAGGAGGTGGAAGCGGTCATCGAGCGGGTCAACGCCCGATGGTCCACACCCGAGTGGACGCCGATCGTGTACGACCCGACCGACGACTTCGCCCGCTCGATCGCCGCCCTCCAGCTCGCCGAGGTCCTGCTCGTCAACCCGGTGCGGGACGGGCTCAACCTGGTCGCCAAGGAGGGCCCGATCGTCAACGAGCGCGACGGCGTCTTGGCGCTGAGCCGCGAGTCGGGGGTGTGGGACGAGCTGGGCGACGCCGCCCTCGGCCTGCATCCCTTCGACATCTCCGGCACCGCGCAGACGCTGCACCGGGCACTGGCCATGCCGGCCGGCGAGCGCCGGGACCGGGCCGAACGGCTCCGCGCCCTGGCCACCGCCCGCACGCCGTCCGACTGGCTCGCCGACCTGGTCGCGGCCGGAACGGCCGCCGCTGACTAGAGCGAACGCAGGAGGTCGACGGCGCCGGCGGGGCCGTCCACCACCAGGTCGGCACGGTCCAGCAGGTCGTCGGGGGTGCCGGTGGTGGCCACGGCCACCCGCACCGCGGCGAGCCCCCGTCCGGCCAAGCGGTCGAGGGCGTCGAAGGCGGGCAGGTCACCCCGGTCGTCGCCCAGGAAGCACAACGCCCGCAGCGGCCGGCTGCGCTGCTCGGCTCGGCGGGCGGCGGCCTCCACGACGGAGCCCTTGTCGGCCTCGACGGGCGGATGCAGCTCGAAGGACGCCTTGGCCGGTCGGAGCACCAGCCCCGTCTCCTCGGCCGCCTGCTCCGCCCACGAACGGAGCATCGGCTCCAGGTCGGGATCGGTCCGGAAGTGGAGGGTGAGCGACAGTCCCTTGCCCTCGACCGCGGCGCCGAAGCGCGCCGCCGCCCGGTCCGTGACCGACTCGACCACGGATCGCCAGGGCCGGGCGGCCTCGGCCTCGGTCGCCTCACCCTCCTCGAACGTCTCCAGCCCGTACAGCCCCGAAAGCCAGAGCCCGAGACCCGGGGCCCGGTCGCCCACGTCTTGATC
>DASXLH010000054.1:0-10626 GCA_036496335.1 Acidimicrobiales bacterium | reverse complement strand
CGACGGCGAGCAGGGCGCGCTCGACGCCATCCTGGCCGGGCGCGTCGAGCCCGGCACGGTCGTCGTCATCCGCTACGAGGGTCCCAAGGGTGGACCGGGGATGCGCGAGATGCTGGCCGTCACCGGGGCCATGAAGGGGGCGGGCCGCGGTGGCGACTGCGCCCTCGTGACCGACGGCCGCTTCTCGGGCGGCACCCACGGGTTCTGCGTGGGCCACGTCGCCCCCGAGGCCGTCGACGGCGGCCCGATCGCGTTCGTCGCCGAGGGCGACACCATCGTGATCGACGTCGTCAACCACACCGTCGACCTGCTGGTCGACGCGGCCACGCTGGCCGAGCGGCGGGCCAACTGGAAGCTCCCCGAACCCCGCTACACCACCGGCGTCCTCGCCAAGTACGCCCGGCTCGCTACCGGTGCCGAGCGGGGCGCGATCACCGAGGCGTAGGACCGCCCGGACGTCGCCGCACCAGCCACCTGAGCGGTGGCCGGCGCGATGACGAACGGTTGGGGGGTCAGGCCGCGGCCGGGACCTCGGTGCCGGTCGGCGGGAACGCCACGGCCAGCACGTCGGCCAGCGTGGTGGCGAGGTGGAAGCGCACCTCCGACCTCACCGACTCGGGCACGTCGTCGAGGTCGGGCCCGTTGCGCACGGGCAGGACCACGTCGGTGAGCCCGGCCCGGTGGGCCGCCAGCGACTTCTGCTTGACGCCGCCGATGGGGAGCACCTTGCCCTGGAGGGTGACCTCGCCGGTCATCCCCACGCCGGGCGCCACCGGTCGACCTGTCAGGTACGACACGAGGGCGGTGGCCATCGTGACGCCCGCCGACGGGCCGTCCTTGGGCACGGCCCCGGCCGGGACGTGCACGTGGAAGCGGCGGTCCTCGAAGGCGTCGGCCGGGACACCGAGCTCGGCGGCGTGCGAGCGCACGTAGCTGAGGGCGATGGTGGCCGACTCCTTCATGACGTCGCCGAGCTGACCGGTGAGCGTGAGCCCTCCGTCGCCGGGCATGGACGTGACCTCGATGGAGAGGACGTCGCCGCCCACGCCGGTCACCGCCAGGCCGGTGGCCACACCGGGAACGTCGTGCAGGTCGGCGGGGTCGGGGGTGAAGCGGTCCCGGCCCAGGTAGGTGCGCACCTCGTCGGCACCGATGGCCACGGGCGGGTCGAGCTCGCCGGCGGACAACCGAGTCGCCACCTTCCGCAACAGCTTGCCGACGGCCCGCTCCAGACCGCGGACGCCCGCCTCCCGGGTGTAGCCGGTGACGACGGCCCGCAGGGCTTCGTCGTCGATCGACACCTCCTCGGGGGCGAGGCCGTTCTGGGCGAGCTGGCGACCGAGCAGGTGATCGCGGGCGATCGTGACCTTCTCGTCCTCCGTGTAGCCGTCGAGCTGCACGACCTCCATCCGGTCGAAGAGCGGGCCGGGGATGGTGTCGATCGTGTTGGCCGTGGCGATGAACACGACGTCCGACAGGTCGAGGTCGACCTCCAGGTAGTGGTCGCGGAACGTGTGGTTCTGCGCCGGGTCGAGCACCTCGAGCAGCGCCGACGACGGGTCACCCCGCCAGTCCGCGCCGATCTTGTCGACCTCGTCCAGCATCAGCACCGGGTTCATGGCGCCGGCGTCGGCGATGGCCCGGACGATGCGACCGGGCATGGCGCCCACGTAGGTGCGGCGGTGACCACGGATCTCGGCCTCGTCGCGGATGCCGCCGAGGGCGACCCGCACGAACGGGCGACCCATGGCACGCGCCACCGACTCGCCGAGCGAGGTCTTGCCGACCCCGGGCGGGCCGACCAGCGTGACGATGGCGCCCGAGCCGCGGCCTGACGGAAGGGCCGTGTCGAGCCCCTGCTCCACGCGGTCCGCCCGCCGCTGGCGCACGGCCAGGTACTCGACGATGCGGTCCTTGACGTCGTTCAGGCCGGTGTGGTCGGCATCGAGCACGGCCCGCGCCTCGGTCACGTCGACCTCGTCGCCGGCCCGGACGCCCCAGGGGAGCCCGGTGACGGTGTCGAGCCACGTGCGGATCCAGCCGTTCTCCATCTGCTGCTCGGGCGTGCGCTCCAGCCGGTCGACCTCGCGCAGGATGGCCGTGCGCACCGCGTCGGGCACGCCCGGCTCCTCCGCCTTGGACCGGTAGCCGGCCAACAGGTCGTCGGTGCCTTCGTCGTCGCCCAGCTCCTTGCGGATGGCGGCCAGCTGCTGGCGCAGCAGGTACTCCCGCTGCGTCTTCTCCATGCCGTCGGTCACGTCCTGACGGATGCGGTCACGGATCGACAGCTCGGCCAGCGTCTCCTTGGCCCACTCCAGGACCAGTCGCAGCCGCGCCTCGACGTCGACCGTCTCGAGCACCTCGACCTTCTGGGCCATCTCCAGGTCGGGGGAGTAACCGGCCATGTCGGCCACTTCGCCGGGGTCGGCGAGTCCCTCGATCATCGACACCAGCCGTCCGGCGCCGCGGTGGTTGAGGATCCCCTCGAGAACGGCCTTGTACTCGGTGGCCAGGCGCTCGGCCTCGGCGGTGGGAGCCGCCGACTCGGCCGGTTCGGCCCGAAGCCACAGCGCACTACCGGTGCCGGCCACGCCGCCGCCCAACGAGGCGCGGTGCAGACCACGGACCACGAGGGCCCGGACGCCGGTACGGAGGTCGCCGGCGTCCTCGATCTGGGCGACCGTGCCGACGCTGGCGTAGCGGCCGTCGAGGCGCGGCACGAGCAGCAGCCGGCCACCGGTGCTGGCGGCGGCGTCGACGGCGGCGCGGGCCTCGTCGGTCTCGATGGCGATCGTGACCACCATCGAGGGCAGCACGACGCCCGTGGTGAGGGGAAGGACGGGGAGGGTGGGGACATCCAGATCGGGCACGTTGAACCCTTCGCTTGGTAGGTGCTCCGGTTGTTGCATCTGCAATCAACGACGGGACCTCGCCGGTCATTCCCGACCGGACAGGTCAACTTTCGGCTCTGGGGTGGGTTCGCGACCTCAGCGGTGGCGAGCTCGCCACAAAGCGATTACTGGGGACCCTGCTCGCGGACCTCGTGGACCCGGGCCAGGGCGCTCTCCAGGTCGGCGAGCCACTCGCCCTGGTGCTCGGCCACCAGGCGGACGCACCAGGCCAGGGCCTCGCTGCGACTCCGGGCCACGCCCCCGCTGATCAGGGTGTCGAGCACGGCCCGCTCCTGCATCCGCAGACGGGTCATGACCGGCACGTTGAGGTTGGTGAAGACGAAGCGGTCCTCGCCGACCTGCACGCCCCAGGCGACCTTGCGCTTGGTGCGGTACTCGGCCTCGGCGGCGATGTCCATCCGCGCTTCGCGGGTGTCCTCCCTGAACTGGCGGGCCCGCCCGGAGCGGGCGGCCGCCTTGGCGTCGTCGCCGGCGCCGTCGGGATAGGTGGGCTCGGCCAGGCGGCCGACGACGAGGATCTCCTCGGCGTCGACGTCGACCTCGGGGGCCCCGGTGAACCACTGGTCAGGGAGCCGTCCGGCGAACCAGCCGGCCAGCTCTTCGCTCGCTCGTGTCGTCATGAAATGGAGATTACGGACTTACGCGCTGACTTCCACACATCGGTCTTGCCCACGGGGTGAGCTCAAGAAGGACCGCCGTCGGCGATCGGCTCCGGTCCGGGAGGGGTTGCGTCCAGGTGGCGCAGGGCCTCCGGGACGATCAGATCGCGACGTCCCGCCCGGGCGGCGGTGGACGACACGTGGCTGAGGTCGACGTCGAGCACCATGCAACCGTCCGGGACGGCCAACCCGTCCCGGGGGGCCACCGCCAGGGCCGGGAGCCCGGCGACCGCCCGGTCCCGGTGCGCGACCGAGTCGTAGAAGGCCACGTCGAGCACCTGGGCCCACTTGTCGGCCCCGAGGACGAGCACGTCGTAGCCGGCGGCGATGTCCACCAGGTGGCGGTGCTCGGTGACGGCCACCCCGAGCCAGTCACGCCGGGCGGCGACGGCCTTCAGCACGTCAAGGCGCCGTTCGAGGGTGGCCGCCGCCCCCGGCTTGCCCAGGGGGTCGACCGACAGGATGAGATCGACCCGGTCGAGTCCGCACTGCCGCACCGCCGCCTCGGCGATGGCGAGGTGGGCGATGGTGGGCGGGTCGAAGGTCCCCGGGTAGGCCCCGATGCGCCCCGTCGACGTTCCCGCCATCGCCTCATGATGCCCGCCGGACCGAGAGGGCCCGGTCCGGCTGTGATGATGCTCCGGGGCGGCGTGTCCGCGTGCTCCGGAAAGAAGGGGTCACCTGTGCCTGAATCGCCGGTAGGGCCTGAATCGGCGACCTCCGCCGCCCCCGGCAGGGTGCCGCTGCACCGGGACCGCACCCGGGCGTCCTCCTTCGGCGACGCCGCCGAGCTCTACGACAGGGCTCGGCCCACCTATCCGGAGTCCCTGGTCGACGAGCTGGTCGGCCAGGGCGCGTCCGACATTGACCTTCTCGACGTCGGGTGCGGCACGGGCATCTCGTCCCGGTTGTTCCTGGCCCGGGGTTGCCGGGTGCTCGGGGTCGAGGCGGACATCCGCATGGCGGAGGTCGCCCGAGCCCGCGGCGTCGCGGTCGAGGTCGCCACCTTCGAGACCTGGGCCGACGCCGGTCGCCGGTTCGACCTGCTGACGGCGGCTCAGGCCTGGCACTGGGTCGACCCGACGCTCGGGTCGGTCAAGGCGGCCGCGGTGGTGCGGCCCGGGGGCCGAGTCGGCCACTTCTGGAACCGGGGCACGCACGATCCCTCGACCACGGCGGCCCTCGAGGTGGTGTATCGGGAGCACGCCCCCGAGCTGGTGGGCAGCTCGATCCTCCTGGGTGCCGGCACCGAGGCCCGCTTCGACGCCAGCCTCGCGGCGCTGGCCGCCACCGGAGCGTTCGACGACCTCCGGATGATGGCGTTCCCCTGGACGAAGGACTACACGACCGAGCAGTGGCTCGAGCACGCCTCGACCCACAGCGACCATGCCGGTCTCCCGCCCGAGCGCCAGCAGGCCCTCTACGACGGCATCCGGGCCGTGCTCGACGATCGGGGCGGGCGCACCACGGTGGCCTACCGGACCGTGCTGGTCACCGGCACCCGTCGCTGAGCGCCGTCGCGGAGATCTGCCGACCGGGCATGGGAAGCTGCCCTCGTGGGTGAACGGGTCGATCGCGGCGTGGCGGTCGTGACCGGTGGCAGCCGGGGCATCGGCGCGGCCACCGCCGTCCTGCTCGCCGAACGGGGATGGTCGATCTGCCTCGGATTCCTCCGTGCCGCCCCGGCCGCCGAGGCCGTGGCGGAAGCGTGCCGGGCCCACGGCGTGCCCGCCGCCGCCGTCGCCGCCGACCTGCGGACCGCAGGCGGCGTGGCCTCGGTGTTCGAGGCGGCCGACGCCCTCGGCCCGGTCCGGGCGCTGATCAACAACGCCGGCATCGTCGAGGATCGGGCCCGGGTCGACGCGATGTCCGAGGCCCGGGTGGCCCGCATGTTGGAGACGAACGTCCTCGGTCCGATCCTTTGCGCGGGAGCGGCAGTGCGGCGGATGTCGACCCGCTTTGGCGGGGACGGCGGGTCGATCGTCAACGTGTCGTCGGCGGCCTCCCGGCTGGGGAGCCCGTCCGAGTACGTCGACTACGCCGCCTCCAAGGGCGCGATCGACACGTTCACGGTCGGTCTGGCGAGGGAGGTGGCCGACGAGGGCATCCGGGTCAACGCCGTGCGACCTGGCCTCATCGACACCGAGATCCACGCCAGTGGCGGCCAACCCGACCGGGTCGAGCGGCTCCGCACGGCGATCCCGATGCAGCGGGCCGGTACCGCCCGGGAGGTGGCCGAGGCCATCGCCTGGCTCTGCTCGCCGGCGGCGTCGTACGTGACGGGCGCGCTGGTCGACGTGAGCGGGGGGCGGTGAGGTCGAAGATCCATTTCTGAGTGAGCACTCACTCAGTTATGCTCGGTCATGGCCTCCCGCGGTTCCGGCGCGTCGTCGAGCCACGCCGCCGCTCCCACCCTGCTGGCCTCCGGCGCCGGTCCCGATCCGGCCATGGCCGCGCCGGTCCGGCCGAGGCGGGCGGCACCGCTGTCGGCGCCGGAGCGGCGGGCCGCGATCGTCGCCGCCACCGTGCCGCTCCTGCGCCTCCACGGCATGGCTGTCACCACCCGCCAGATCGCCGAGGCCGCGGGGGTGGCCGAAGGCACCATCTTCAGCGTCTTCCCGGACAAGGACGCCCTGCTGGCGGAGGCCCTCGACGCCGCCTTCGACCCCGAGCCGACCCGGGCCCGCCTGGCCGCCATCGACCTGAGCGGTCCCCTAGACGAGCGGCTGGTGATCGCCGTGGAGATCGTCCAGGGCCATCTGTCGGGGGTCTGGCAGCTCCTGTCCGCGGTCGGCCCGGAGACGGTGGTGGCCAAGGGCGGGTCGGCCCCGAGGACCAAGCCGGGCAACGTCTTCGACTCGAAGGAGCTGGCCGCCCTGTTCGAGCCGGCCTCGGCCCAGCTGCGCCTCGACCCTTCGGCGGCTGCCCAGGCCCTCATCGGCCTCACCCTGGCCGGCACGCACCCCATCGTGGTGGGGGTCTCGCCCCTGCCCGCCGCCCAGATCGTCAGCCTGCTGCTCGACGGGATCCGCTGCGTTCCCGATCCTGGCACCCGCCGCAACCCTCCCACCGGAGTCCGCCCGTGATCCGACTGCTCAAGCTGTTCCTGCCCCGTGTGCGGACCCTGCTGATCGGCGTCGTCGTCTTCCAGGGCGCCCAGGCGATCTTCACGCTCTACCTGCCCCACATCAGCGCCCGCATCATCGACGAAGGGGTCCTGCCGGGCGACACCGGCAAGATCTGGTCGATCGGCGCCCTCATGCTGGTGGTCACCCTGTTCCAGATGGTGGCCATGGTGTTCGGCGTCTACTACGCCTCCAAGGCGTCGATGGCGGTGGGCCGCGACGTCCGCCACGACCTGTTCGGGAAGGTGACGAGCTTCTCGACCAAGGAGGTCGGCCAGTTCGGCGCCCCGACCCTCATCACCCGCATCACGAACGACGTCCAGCAGGTCCAGATGATGGTCCTGATGACCTGCACCGCGGCCGTGATGGCTCCGGTCACGGCCGTCTTCGGGACCTTCATGGCCGTCCGGGAGAACGCCCAGCTCTCGCTGGTGCTGATCGTCGCCATCCCCGTCCTGGCCGTGGTCGTCGGTTCGATCATGGTCCGGACGACGCCCGTCTTCACCGCCATGCAGGACCGGATCGACGATGTCAACCAGGTCCTGCGCGAGCAGATCACCGGCATGCGGGTGGTGCGGGCGTTCGTGCGGGAGCCGGCCGAGCGGCGCCGCTTCGCCACCTCCAACGAGGAGCTCACCGAGACCGCCGTCACCACCGGGCGGATGCTGGCGATGATGTTCCCGCTCGTGATGCTGGTGCAGAACTTCGCCAGCGTGGCCGTGCTCTGGTTCGGCGCCGGCCTCGTCAACTCCGGCGAGATGAGCGTGGGGTCACTGGTCGCCTTCCTGGGCTACGTGGTGCAGGTGCTGCTGGCCGTGATGATGGCCAGCTTCATGTTCGTGATGCTGCCCCGGGCCGCCGTCTCGGGTCGCCGCATCATGGAGGCGCTCGACTCGGAGACCTCGGTGACCGCCTCCGCCGAGCCGGTGACCGAGATCCGCGTCGCCGGCTCGCTCGAGCTGCGTGACGTCACGTTCGGCTACCCGGGGGCCCAGGCACCCGTGCTCAGCGAGGTCTCCCTCGTGGCCTCGCCGGGTCAGACCACGGCCATCATCGGCAGCACCGGTGCGGGCAAGACGACCCTGCTCAACCTCGTACCGCGTCTGTTCGACGTGACGGGCGGGGCGGTGCTGGTCGACGGCGTCGACGTCCGGGAGCTCGAGAGCGAGACGCTCTGGTCCCGCATCGGCCTCGTGCCGCAGAAGCCGTTCCTGTTCTCCGGGACGGTGGCGAGCAACCTTCTGTACGGCAAGGGTGATGCCACCGAGCAGGACATGTGGGCGGCGCTCACGGTGGCGCAGGCCATGGACTTCGTGGCGGCCATGCCCGGTGGGCTCGAGGCTCGCATCGCCCAGGGGGGTACCAACGTGTCCGGCGGGCAGCGCCAGCGCCTGGCGATCGCCCGGGCTCTCATCCGGCGGCCCGAGATCTACCTGTTCGACGACTCGTTCTCGGCCCTCGACCTGGCCACGGATGCCCGGCTTCGGGCCGCCCTCGGGCCGTGGACGGCGAGCTCGACCGTGCTGATCGTGGCGCAGCGGGTCTCGACGATCATCGACGCCGACCAGATCCTCGTCTTGGAGGACGGTCGCCGGGTCGGCCTCGGGAGCCACCACGAGCTGCTCGAGACCTGCCCGACCTACCTGGAGATCGTCGAGTCCCAGATGAGCGCGGAGGAAGCCGCATGAGCGAGCGGGGAACGCGCGAGCGGGGCCCGAGCGGCCCGGCCGCAGGGCAGGAGCGGGAAGCATGAGCGATACCTCTGGGGTGCCCGAAGGGGGCGAGCGGGTCGCGTCGCGCGACCAGGTGCTGTCCCGGGGCGGCTGGGGCGGCGCGCCGCCCCCGATGGTCGACACCAAGGACGCCAAGGGCACGGCCCGGCGCCTCCTCAACCGCCTCGGGCCGGAGCGGCCCAAGGTCGTGATGGCCGTGCTGCTCACCGCCGCCAGCGTGGCCCTCACCGTGTACGGGCCGCGACTGCTCGGCGACGCCACCGACGTGATCGTGCAGGGCATCTTGCCCGGCAGCAGCGGGGTCTCGTGGCCCGACCTGCGGCACTTCCTGCTGCTCGCCCTCGAGGTGTACGCCGCGGGCGCAGCCCTGGCATGGCTGGTCGCCTACACCATGGCCGGCGTCGTACAGCGGACGATGCGCCGACTGCGGTCCGACGTCGAGGACAAGATCAATCGCCTGCCCCTGAGCTACGTCGATCGCACCCCCAGGGGCGACCTGCTCAGCCGAGTCACGAACGACATCGACAACATCGGCCAGAGCCTCCAGCAGAGCATCACCCAGGTCCTCAACGCGGTCCTGACGGTGATCGGGGTCGTCATCATGATGATCTCGATCTCGCTGCCGCTGGCGCTGTTCTCGATGCTGATCGTCCCGGTCTCGATCCTGATCGTCCGGTTCATCAGCAAGCGCTCTCGGGTGCGGTTCGCGGCCCAATGGCGCCACACGGGCGAGCTCAACTCCCAGGTCGACGAATCCTTCACCGGCCACGCGCTGGTCAAGGTCTTCGGCCGCCGCCGCCACGCCGAGCAGCGCTTCGGCGAGACCAACGACCAGCTCTACGAGGCCAGCTATCGCGCCCAGTTCGTGGTGGGCGTCATGCAGCCGATCATGATGTTCCTCGGGAACCTCAACTACGTGGTGGTCGCCGTGGTCGGCGGTCTGCAGATCACGAACGGCACCATGACGATCGGTGACGTCCAGGCGTTCATCCAGTACTCGCGCCTGTTCACCCAGCCGCTCACCACCCTGGCCAGCATGATGAACCTGCTCCAGTCGGGGCTCGCCTCGGCCGAGCGGGTGTTCGAGCTCCTCGACGGACCGGAGCAGGAGGAGGACCCGGTCGAGACGCCGGAGCTCGGGGTCGTCGAGGGACGGGTCGAGTTCGCTCACGTGTCGTTCTCGTACACGCCGGACCGCCCCCTGATCGAGGACCTCTCGCTCGTGGCCGAGCCCGGCAAGACGGTGGCCATCGTGGGCCCGACGGGGGCGGGGAAGACGACGCTCGTCAACCTCATCATGCGCTTCTACGAGATCGGCGACGGTGCGATCACCCTCGACGGGATCGACATCAGGGACCTGCGGCGCGACCAGCTCCGCTCCCAGATCGGCATGGTCCTGCAGGACACGTGGCTCTTCGAGGGAACCATCCGGGAGAACATCCGCTACGGGCGCATCGAGGCCACCGACGACGAGGTGCTCGAAGCCGCCCGGGCCGCCTACGTCGACCGCTTCGTCCACTCCCTCCCCGACGGGTACGACACCGTCGTCGACGAGGACGGCGGCAACCTGAGCACCGGTGAGAAGCAGCTCCTGACCATCTCCCGGGCGTTCCTGTCCGACCCCGCCATCCTCATCCTCGACGAGGCCACCAGCTCGGTCGACACCCGCACCGAGGTGCTGGTGCAGCACGCCATGGCGGCGCTGCGGTCTCGACGGACGAGCTTCGTCATCGCCCACCGACTGTCGACCATCCGCGATGCCGACCTCATCCTCATGATGGAGTCCGGTCGCATCGTCGAGCAGGGCACGCACGAGGGCCTCCTGGCCGAACGGGGCGCGTACTTCAACCTCTACGACTCGCAGTTCCGAGCGGCCGCCACGGACCTCGACGCCGAAGAGGAGCTGGCCGCGACCTCGGCCGGCCGTCCGGCCCGCCCCGGGAGCTGGTGAACCGCCATCCGGTTCGTGGTTGGCCGAACGTGACGACGCTCTCGCTACTGTGCGGCCGGTTGAGACCTACACGAGGGACGGCAGGCCCGTGAGCATTCCATGGACGCGCCGCTTGGCGCCTCCGTACTTCTGGTCCAGGGCGTTCGGCTTCGACCCCCTGAAGCTGGCGCAGTCGGCGCGGGGGTTGCTACCGGCTCTGCGCGACTACGCCGCCTTTCAGCGGCAAAACCGGGCCGTCGACCAGCC
>DASXLH010000053.1:0-4247 GCA_036496335.1 Acidimicrobiales bacterium | reverse complement strand
CCTCGGCTGCCGCCCGGGCGAGTTCGGCGGCATCGACCTCGAGGTAGGCGCTCGCCTTCTCGGCGTGTCGGCGGGCCTCTTCGAGGGCCCGGGCGTGGAGCAGCGCCGGATCCCTCGGTGCCCCGCCCCGCGCCGGCGGCTCGGAGAGGTCGACGACCAGGCGGTGGTCGTCGGACGTGATCGCCCGCCACTCGAGCACGGCGGCCGCCGACCACGCCGTGGAAGTGGCGGCCGCGGCCACCGATCGCGACGGGAGGTCCTGGGCCAGGAGCTCGCAGGCCTTGACCGCGTGGTCCCAGGCCCGGTCGAGGGCGTCCACGTCGAGCATCTGCGACGGCATCGTCTTCTCCTCCGGGATGGCCGCCGGAAGCGACGTCCGATCCCCGTCCACGGATCTGGCGCTCCCGACCACCGGGGACGACGGAGAAGGCGAAAGGTGGTCGCGAGCCTCGTTTGTTACGGCTCTCACTTCGACGCCGCACACCGATCTCCTCCCCGTCATCCGACCGGCGCCCCGCTCCACCGGTCGATCGTCACGTGGGTGACCGAGCCCTCCATGCGGACCGATGTCGGGCCGAGCACGGTGACGAGCATCCGCAGGACGTGGCGGGACTCGCTCAGCACCAGCGCCGTGAGACGAGGGACACCGGTCACCGTGGCCCGCCGGGCCAGCATCCGGAGGAGCGAGGTGCCGATGCCCTGCCGCTGCCAGGCGTCCTCGACGAGGAGCGCCAGCTCGGCCTCGGGGCCGCGCCGGGCCAGGCTGGCCAACGCCACCACTCTCCCGTCGACGCCACCGACGACCCCCACCCAGGTCTCCTCGGTCGATGTGCCGGCCAGCACCCGCGCGAGGTAGCCGGCCGGCATGACCAACTGGGGGCTGAGGAACCGTCGGTAGCGCGATTCGGCGCTGCATCGCCCGAACATCGCCTCGATCGCCTCCCGGTCGCCCTCTGTGGCCCGCCGGATGACGACCGCTGGCCGCACCCGCGCAGTCCTCGGGTCGTGGTCGCCAGTCGTCGGCTCGGAGTGCGACCCCCTCCGATTCGACCTCCGCTCGAGCACGTCGTGATCTGCCATGCGGCGAGCCTGCGCCCGCCACCCTGTGGACGGGTCACGGGACGCCTGCGGAGCACTTGCCCCGGGGGAGCGTCGACCGGCGCGGAAGGCCGGAGCGATGGGCGTTCGTCAGGCGCCGTACATGAGCGAGCCGGGCGTGGTCAGCACCTCGCCGGTCTCGATCCACGTCTTCAGGCCCGAGAGGATCATGGGCCAGCCGCCGTAGAGCTGCTCGTTGGCGCCCTCCCGCAGCTGGTCATGCGTGAGCAGCAGGCGGCAGGAGTCGCCGACGGGTTCGATCTCCCAGGTCACCCGGCTGGTGCCCTCGGCCTTCACGTCGTCACCCCACAGGGCCACCATCGTCTGGACCAGCCGGCGGGGCGCCTCGACCTCGAGGTTCACGCCCTCGCCGAGGAGCCCCGGGGCCCCCGGATTGGTCATCTCGAACCGGGAACCGACCGTCCAGTCGGACGAGACCCGGTTGCCGAACTGGAACTTCGCCCGGGTCTCGCTGTCGGTGATCGCCTCCCAGAGGCGCTCGGGGGTCGTGCGGATGTAGATCTCGAAGACCTTCTCCATCTGACGCTCCAATCTCGTCTTGAGGTCGCTGAGGGCAGCGGCCCAGGGCTCGGCGTACTTGCTCACCCACCGGTCGTGGACGAGCCGGATCGGGACCGGGTTCAGGTAGTGGAGCTTCTCCCGGCCGTGGCGGCGGGTGACGACGAGACCGGCTTCCTCCAGGACCTTCAGATGCTTCATGACCCCGAAGCGCGTCATCGGGAGGCGTTCCTCGAGGGCTCGCAACGACTGACCGTCCTGGCGGAAGAGCTCGTCCAGCAGGCTCCGGCGGGTGGGATCCGCCAACGCCTTGAACACCTCGTCCACGCCCGCACAATAGGTGACTGTTTAGTCACCTGTCAAGGCTCACTCCAGGACGCGCTGCATGAGGACCAGATCGAGCCACCGGCCGAACTTGCGTCCCGTCTCGGGCATGCGGGCGACTTCCACGAAGCCGTGGGCCGAGTGGAAGGCGCACGAGCCGAGGTTGGCGCCGTCGATGGCGGCGACCATGACGTGCAGGCCGTGGGCCGCCGCCGCCGACACGAGGGCCTCGATGAGCTGTCCGCCGATCCCCCGGTCACGATGGCTCTCGCGGACGTGGATGGTGTGCTCGACGGTCGTGCGATAGCCGGACCAGAGTCGGTTGTCGCGGAACTCGCCGTAGCCGGCGAACCCGACGACCTCGCCGGCCTCCTCGGCCCCACCACCGCCCTCCTCGGCCCCACCACCGGCCGCCTCGGCCACGAGCACCACGTCGCCCTCCGCCATCCGGGCCTGGAACCACGCCTCACGCTCGTCGAGGGTCTGGAGGTCTTCGGTCCACGCCGCCGTCGTCGTGGGGATGGTCGAGTTGTAGATCTCGGTGATCGCCGGAAGGTCGTCCTCGATGGCGGGACGGATGCGCACCGTCGGTCCGGGCCCGACCGTCTGCGCTTCCGACCGGGGCTCCTCGGTCCCGAGGTCGATGGTCGAAGGCGAAGGCTCAGCAGCCGGGACAGGGACAGGGAGGTCGTCCGGGAGCCCGAACGTCCCCGGCGCCACCTCGGCGAGGACCTCGGCCTCGATGAGCTGCAGGACCGCATCCCGGTAGTGCGAGGGACGCCCTGCTCCGGCCAGCAGGTCGTCGACGGCACGACCGAGCGCCGCCAGGGCCGCCCGGCGGCGCGAGGTCGCCGCCCGCAGGACCTCGCGGTCGCCCCCGGCGACCAGCGCCGACTGCGCGCCGGCCACCTCGGTCGACGCGTCCACGACGGCGACAACCAGATCACCCCGCTGGCGGCGGATCTCGGCGGCCATCCAGGCCGGGACGGACGGTCGCCGCATTCCCTTCACCCGGGCCGCATCCGTCGACCGGCCCTCGGCCTTGAGTCGCTTGACCAGGGCATCCCTGGCCGCCACGAACTCCTCGGGCGGCACGCCAGCAAGGTCTTCGAGCTCCTCGGCCATGGCGTCGAAGCGTTGCACGCCGCCCGCCGGTCGACCGGCTCAGACGGAGCCCGACGACCTCCGCTCGAGGTGCAGGTGCGCGACGGAGCCCGAGCTCGTCATCCCGACGCAGACGTAGGCAGACGCGCCATCGCCCAGGTCTTCGAAGAGGCGTTCGCCCCGTCCGAGGAGGACGGGCGCGACGACGAGGTGCAGCTCGTCGACGAGACCGGCCCGCAGGTACTGCTGAATGGTGGAGACCCCGCCCCCGAGGCGCACGTCCTGGCCCTCGGCGGCGTCGACCGCCCGCTCCAGCGCGGCCTCGATGCCGTCGGTCACGAAGTGGAACGTCGTACCGCCCTGCATCGGGATCGGCTCGTGAGGATGATGGGTGAGGACGAACACCGGGTGGTGATACGGCGGGTCGTCGCCCCACCATCCCCTCCAGGTGTCGTCGCCCCATCCCCCTCGAACCGGGCCGAACATGTTGCGCCCCATGATCGTCGCCCCGATGCCGTCGTCCCCGGCGGCTGCATGTTCCTCGTCGAGACCCTCATCCCCTCCTTCGATGCCCTGCATCTCGTGGAAGGTCCGGGTGACGAACAGCCACTCGTGCAGCCCGTGGCCGCCGATGCCGATCGGGTTGTCGACGTCCTGGTGCGGTCCGGCGCCGAAGCCGTCGATCGAGAGGGAGAAGTTGTGCACCCGGAGCTTCGGCATGGATGGAGTCTCGCGAACCGCCCGGCGGGTGGCGGGCGCCCGAGCGGGTGTGGAGGTCTACGTGCCGGGCGGCGGCTGATGGAGCCGGGCATCGGGCATCGCCGCCACCGCGCTCTGGCCGAAGCGACCCAGCTCGTCGTGGAGCCAGCCCGAACCGACGGCGATCCCGCCGGCGCCGAGGTGTCCCACTGCCTCCATGCCGATCCACTCGCCCACCGGGTCCCGGGCGAGATACATGGTGAGGTCGGCATTGATGTAGGCCAACCCGCCGGGCCCGCTGTTGACCAACGGGTTGGCGAAGTCGGCAGAGAGGGCGGCCCGCACGAAGGGGGACAGCACCTGGCCATCGACGAACGGGACCAGCTCACGCATCCAGACCCGACCCTGTCCGCCCCGGCCACCCCAGCCGCTCATGCTGCGCACCTCCCACGACATCACCAGGTCGGCGTCGGGGGCAGGCAGCTCGTGGGGCGGTGGGGCTG
>DASXLH010000052.1:0-2195 GCA_036496335.1 Acidimicrobiales bacterium | reverse complement strand
CTGCTTCCACACGCCGCGGCCACCAGTGCCAGGAGCACCGTGACGCCGACGAGCGCGCGCGTTCTTCCGTTGACTCTCACCTTCGGGTTCCCCCCCGGGTCATGGCCCACCGTCCTGATGGGACTCGGACGGGGAGGTTAGACACCGTACGGATTCGGCCGGGCGTCACCTCCGGCCCTCCAACCCGAATTCGGCCCGCACCCGCACGCTTCGTGCAGGTGTAACGCCGGATCGTGGCGAAGAGAGGAGCCATGGAAACCCTGCTGGCACCATCCCGCCACGGCGGTGGCGGACTCGGCGGCGACGTCGTCCTGCTCGACCGGTTGCGGGACCTCCTGGATCGGCGCGTGGCCCACGAGATCGACGACGTCGACTACCGGCGGGAGCTGCACCTCATGCTCCACCTGCACCGCGCTCACCCGCCGACCTGACCTTCCCGTCGGGGCCCGTGCCCCGGTCGAGCCGCGCCGCTGGGCGAGACTCGGACGATGTCGCACGTGCATCACCCCGACGAGGGCGTTGGGACAGAGGTTCGCCTGCCGCCGGCGGTGCGCCGCGCGCTGGCTCTGGCGCTCGCCCCGTTCATCCTCGCCACGATCGTCGGCGTGGTCGTGCTGTGGCCGGCCAGCAGCCGGCCGGCGACCACCGGCAACCAGGGTCCGCCCCCCGTTTTGCACGACGCCAAGGTCGTCCTGCTCACACCGTCGTCCTGCAACCAGGGCCAGCGTTGCTACACCGCCGCGATCCTGCTCACCTCGGGGCCGGAGAGGGGGCACAGCGGCGAGCTCGGCGACCTGGTGGTCGGCCCGGGCAACCCGTCCCTGCACGTCGGCGACCGGATCGTGGTGGCCGACTACGTCGACCCGACCGACGGCGTCCACAACTACTCGTTCACCGACTTCAAGCGCACCGGTCCGTTGGTGTGGCTGGTGGTGCTGTTCGTGGTGCTCGTCATCGCGGTGGCCCGCTGGCGGGGACTGGCGGCGGTGGCGGGCCTGGCCATCACCGCCGGCGTGCTCCTGCGCTTCGTCGTCCCGGCGATCCTGGAGGGGTCGAGCCCCGTCGCCGTCTCCCTGGTCGGGGGTGCGCTGATCATGATCGCGGTGCTGTACCTGGCCCACGGCGTCAACGGGCGCACCACGATCGCCCTGCTCGGCACGCTGGGGACCTTGGCCCTCACAGCCGGTCTGGCCGCCGCGTTCGTCGCCCTCACCCACCTGACCGGCGGGGCCTCGGACGAGGCGATCTACGTCCAGGTCCTGAGCAACAAGGTCAACCTGAGCGGACTGCTCCTCGCCGGCATCATCATCGGCTCGTTGGGCGTCCTCAACGACGTGACCGTCACGCAGGCGTCGGCGGTCTGGGAGATCCACCTCGCCAACCCGGCACGGGGCATCGTCGCCCTCTGGCGATCGGGCATGCGGGTCGGCCGCGATCACATCGCGTCGGTGGTGTACACGCTGGTGCTGGCCTATGCCGGCGCCTCACTCCCGTTGCTGCTCATCTTCAGCACGTCACATCTCGCTGCCGGCAACCTGCTCACCAGCGAGATCGTCGCCGAGGAGATGGTCCGGGCCATGGTCGGGTCCATCGGCCTGGTGGCGTCGGTGCCGGTCACGACCGCCCTCGCGGCCTTCGTGGTGACCAGGAGCGGAGCCGCCGCTCGGGGAGCCGAGGTGCCCACCCTCCCGGCGCCAGCCTGAGCCGCGTTGCGGAGCTAGAGCCCCTGCACGATCGACACGGCTAACGCCACCACGAGGTACCAGCCAACGAAGACGATGGAGATGACGCCCAGGATCCCGCCGATCCTCGAGAGCGTGAACATGGGGCTGCCGTACCCGGGTGAGGCCCAACGGCGCAGGGCGGCGATCGATTCCCATGACGGATCGGGGCCGGGACGATCGTCCCGGCCCCGGCCCGTCCAATCGGTTGGAAGCGAGATCACTCGATGCCCAGCGCCCTCGCCATCGTGTGGAAGAGGTCCGTCTGGTCGGTGATGCCCACCACGTTGGCGGCCTGCGGCCCCTGCGCCGCCAGGCGCACCTCGGTGCCGGTATGGCTCTGCGACCGCCCGTCGAGGTTGGTCGCGTAGTTGACGACCATCGCCACGCCGTCCTTGGTGATGAGCGTGGCGATCGCTCCCGGGCTGTGATCGGTCGCGGTCGGCGGGTCGATGATCTGGCTCGTGTGCCCGT
>DASXLH010000051.1:0-4846 GCA_036496335.1 Acidimicrobiales bacterium | reverse complement strand
GTCTGTTGGCCCATCGAGCCTTGATGCCTTCCGACGTCGAGGCCGTACCGTCGCATCCGATGCCCGACTCGCTCACCCCCCAGCAGCTCCAGTACCTCCACACCCAACGCCTGGGTCGCCTGGCCACCGTCGACGGTTCCGGCGCCCCGCAGAACAACCCGGTCGGTTTCGTCGTCGACGACGACACCGGTCAGGTGCTGATCGGCGGCTTCCACATGGGCGACACCCGCAAGTTCCGCAACGTGCTGGGCAACCCCCAGGTGGCGCTGGTGGTGGACGACCTGGCCTCCGTCGACCCGTGGCGACCCCGCATGGTGGAGATCCGAGGGACGGCCGAAGCGCTGTCGGACATCGATCCGCCCATGCAGGGCATGAGCCGTGACGTGATCCGCATCACCCCGACCCGCATCATCAGCTTCGGTCTGGACGATGACCCGCGCTGACTCCGGATCCGGCGGAGAACGGGTCTACGCGCCGAGCTCAGAGTGCCTTGAACTCGTAGACGATCGGGAGCTGGGTGAAGCCGGCCTTCTCGTAGACACGGCGGGCCGGCGCGTGGCCTTCGTCGCCGCCGGTGTTGATCATGGCGATCTGCATGCCGGCCTCGCCGATCCGTGCCACGGCGAAGTCGGTGAGCGCCAGGCCGACGCCGAGGTTCTGCTGGTCGGGATCGACGGCGATCATGCCGACCTCCCCGATTCGCCGGACCGGATCGGCCACGGCCACGGTGACGAACCCGGCGACGGTGCCGTCGACCTCGGCGACCCAACATCGCACCCCGTCGGCGACCAGCTCCGCCCGCACCGCTCGCTCCTGGTACTCGCGCCAGTCGCCGTGCAGCCGCTCGAAGATGAGGTCGCCCAGGATCGCCCGACTCGACGCGAACACCGGGGCCCACGCCCGGAGGGCCAGGTCGACGACCGGTTGGGTGTCACCGGGATCGAGTGGTCGGATGCGCAGGGTCATGGGCGGTGAGGCTCGCAGGCGACGGCCCTCGAAGAGCGCCCATTTCGACACAGGCCCCTCAACCTCCCGTGAACGACCAGCGGGTGGCGCCGCCGGGCTCGACGTTCTCGAGGGCGGTGGCGCTCGACGCCGTGAGCCGGTAGACGCGCCACGGCGGTGGTCCGGCTGACGGGGCGCTGAAGTCGGCGGTGAGGGCAGCGCCGCTCTCGTCGGGTCGGCAGGGCCAGCCCTCCGCGTTCCATCGGGCGGCCATGGCCGCGACCGTGCCGGGGTCGGTGACCACATCGGCGACGCCCTCGACGACGAGGTCGAAGCTGTCGGTGGCGACGCTCAGCGTGCAGCGCCGGTCGCGGGCCAGGTTCCTCCCCTTGCGGGTGCGCTCGCCCGTCTCGAACCAGAACGAGCCGTCCGACCACAGCGCGCCGACGGCGGTGACATGGGGGCTGCCGTCGGCGTTGATCGTCGTCAGCCAGCAGGTGTGCCGGTGCGGTCCACCGCTGCCGGGACCCTGCGAAAGCCCCTCCTGGAGACGAGCCTCGATCCGGCCCCAGTCGAGAAGGGGCAGGTCGTACAGCCCGCCCAGGTTCTTGGCTTGCACACCCACGTCATCGGAGCTCATGGCAAGGCACCCTTTCCGTCACATCCCCGACCAAAGCGTGGCGCGCCTCCGGGCGGGTGTCGCCTCAAGGGCCCGAGGGCCACTGTTCCGCCGTCAGGGGCGAGCTCGCACCTGGGCCATCGCCAACGCCGTCTCCTGGGTGAGGGTCACGTCAGGGGTGTCTCGAAGCTGCGTGCGCAACTCGTCGGTGAGGGCCCGCCGGGCGGCGTCGTCCCAGCTCAGCGCGATGGCTCTGGTGTTCTCGACGCCCACCACCGCATCGGTCGGGAGACGGAGGCGCTCGAGATGGCGCCGTTCGACGGGTGAGCCGAACAGGGCGGTGTCGCTGATGTCGATCTCGGCCAGCTTGTGCTCCTTGACCCAGGCCCCACCGTCGTTGCTCCGTGCCACCCACATGTCCAGCAGCGCGGCGCCGAAGGGGTCGTCGTACCGCTCGCCCGTGACCAGCAGCGCCAGCCAGCCGTCCGGGCGCAGCAGGCGGGCCGCCTTCGTGAACTTGACCTCCGGGTCGATCCAATGGAAGGCGGTGGCGGACACGACCAGGTCGAACGAACCATCGGGGGCATCGAAGTGTTCGAAGGAGACGACGTGGAACGCGACAGAGCTCCGAGCGAGACGCCGCCGGGCCACCGCGATCATCGAAGGCCCGAGGTCGATGGCCGTGACGGCGAAGTCGTGGCGGGACAGCGCCTCGGTCAACTGGGCCGTTCCGCAGCCCACTTCCAGGACCCGGCTCCCGGGGCGGAGCCCGGCGGTAGCGATCATGAGCTCGACGATCTCCGTCGGGTAACCCCGCCTCGATTCGTCGTACAGCTCCGCTACGCCGTCGAAGAGCGCCCGCTGCCGACGCCGCTCATCGCGCCGCGCCTCGCCCTCACCCACCACCGCGGAAGCCTGACAGGTACGGCCTTTGGAAGCTCTCCCGACCGGCGGTACTGCAGCCCCTTGGGACGATTTCGGCCCGCTCGGCCCCAACTGGCTCCTCGTGTTCGGAACAGCCGCGGAGGTCGTGCAGGACCGGCCTCCCACGCCCGACCACCTCGCCGGCTCGGCTGGCATCACGCCCTTCACGCCCGTGCCTGCATCGAGCGACACCGGGGGTGGCAGGCCGAGCACTGGATCAGCGCCCTGCGCGATCAGGTGATCACGATGGCCTGTGTCCGTCTCGGCCATTCGACCAGCTACGCCAAGGGCGCTCATCTTCTGCCCCCGGAGCTGACCGCACCGATCGAGTCCGCGCTGGTCCGATCGCTGGACGAGTCGGAGCTGCGACGAGCCCTTTGCGTCGCGGTGGACGCGTTCGCGGCTGAGCTCGACCGCAACGACCAGATCCTCTCGGCGCGACTCCGTCCCATGCTGCTCGAGCTGGGATCAGTCAGCTGACGCGGGACCCACCTCGGGCCTGCTCACCGCGTGAGCCCGGGTTCTGCGATGTGGCCAATCCGTACACGACTGCCGGCCGAGTGCGCGACAAGACTTGTCCGGTGCCGATTGACCGAACGATCGACGGCACCCATCCGGTCGCAATTCGGGAGTGGCCTGGGTCCGGCCCGGTGGTCCTGTTCATCCACGGGGGCGGCCTGAACGCCGCGATGTGGGACCGGTGCGCGGAGCTGCTCGGCGACAACCACCATCGCGTGGCCGTCGACCTCCAGAGCCACGGTCAGTCCCCGCTGATCGAGAGGCCGCTCAGCTACGAGATCTGGCTGGCGGATGTCGATGCGGCTCTGGATGCCGTCGGGGCCGAGCAGGCGGTGATCGTGGGTCACTCATGGGGCGGCCGCGTCGCGATCGGCTACGCCCTTGCACATGCACACCGGTGCCTCGCGGTGGTCGCCGTCGACGGGGGCCTCATCGACTTCGGGGGTCGCCACGCCACCCTCCTTCCCTCGCCGGAAGATCGGGACCAGTTCATCGCCGGCATGCGCGGCGATCCCGTGGAGGGCTACGCCGGGTCTCCGACGAGCCTGTCGGAGCTACTGACCGATTCGGTGCCGGCGGTGGCGTGGCGCAAGGTGATCGAACGGAGCTTCGTCGTCGTCGGCGACCACGTCGAGCACCGGCCCACGCCGGAGCGTTACTGGGAAGCAGTCGAGCTCGAGCGCTCCGGTGCGGTACCCCCTCCGAGCGCGTACGCCGACCTCAGCTGTCCGACCCTGCTGTTGTTCGCCACCGAGTACCCCGTCGACGAGTCGAGTTGGCCGTTCGCCCCGGCCGCCACGGCCCGGCTGCACGGCGCCTACGGCTTCGATGTGCGTTACATCGAGAGCGACCACAACATCCCCATCACCGCTCCCCGGGCGGTGGCCGACCACATCAGCGACTTCCTGGCGGGCCGGCTCTGAATCGAGGATCCACTCGCCTCCATCGGCAAGGACCTTCAGCCGCGGCGGACCTTGGTGAGGACGACGGCGTGGATGGTCATGTCCATCTCGATGGGGGCGTCCGGGTTCGGCAGCGCTCGGAGCACCTGGGAGAAGGGGCTCCCGCCCCAGAGTCGGTCGAGCCGATCGGCTTCTCCGTTCGGCGTCGAGGTGCGGCCGCGAGGATCACCGAGGACGACCCGGTGCGAGCCGAGCCCCGATCGGCCGGCGGCGGCGACGAGATGGTCGACCGTTCCGTGGCCCCCCGCTGTCATCAGCGCGCGCCAGTAGGCGAGGGAGATGGTGTCGCGCGGCTGTGACGGCTCGACGTAGAGCGGCGCGACCACGACCTCGCCCTCGGATGTCAACGCTCGCGCGACCTCCGCGAGCAGGGGCTCGGGCCGTGGCACCAGCTGGAACACCTGCACGGCCATGGCCCGGTCGACCGAGGAGGATCGGATCGGGAGCTGGGCCGCATCGGCGTCGACCAGCCGCGCGCCCGGGCACCGCGCCCGTGCCTTGCCCAGCATCCCGGCCGACTCGTCGACACCGATCACGACGTGGCCTTCGGCCTCGACCAGCGGCACTGTCAGCCCGGTGCCGACACCTATGTCGAGGACGCGCGTCGGTGGGCCGAGACAGGCCAGCACCACCTCGGCCAGAGGCGGCGCCTCATGGCCGCGCGTGTCGTCGTAGATCTCGGCGAATTGGTCATAGGCCGCCATCCCTAGTGGCTGAGCTTGCGGAGTCGGAGGTTGAGGAAGCCCGGTTGCTGCGAGAGCTTGTCGAAGTCGTCGGGCCACCGTGCTCGCATCGACTCGGCGGGCAACGGCTCGGCAACTTGCTCGATCAGGAATCCGGCCCGTTGGACGGCGTCGACCAGCGAGCTCAGCGGCTC
>DASXLH010000050.1:0-2530 GCA_036496335.1 Acidimicrobiales bacterium | reverse complement strand
CTATCGCTGCGCCGACGGCCGCTTCGTCACCACCGCCGCCGCCGAGGTTCGGACCTGGCGGGGCCTCTGCGCCGCGCTGGGCGCCCACGACCTGGCCGACCAGCTCTGGGCCGGTCCCGACGAGCAGGCCGCCATGGCGGCCCGGTTCGAGGCGATCTTCGCCACCCGTCCCGCCGCCGAGTGGGTGGCCGTCTCGGCCGAGGCCACCATCACCGTCGTCAACCAGGGCGACGACCTGCGCCGTGACCCGCAGGGCGCGCTACGGGAGGCGCTGGTCGAGGTGTCCGGCCTGACGGTGCCGGCGACGCCGGTACGGCTCACCGCCGCGGACGGGCGCCGATCGGCCACGCCGGCAGCCGGTCCACCCGCGCTGGGCGCCGACACGGAGGGCGAGCTCGCCGCCGTCGGTTACTCCCCGGACGAGATCGCCGCCCTCCGCGCTGACGGGATCGTCTGAGGAGCCGAGCCGAGCCGAGCCGACCGTCTGTGAGAGGGTGAAGCGGATGGAGGGGGAGCTGCTCTGGTCGCCGCCCGACGATGCCTGGGCGTCGACCCGCATCGGTCGCTTCCTCCACCGGTTCGACGCGTTCGAGACCTACGAGGCGGCGTGGCGCTGGTCGGTCGACCATCTCGACGAGCTCTGGGACGGTGTCTGGAACGAGTTCGACGTCCGCAGCTCGACGCCCCGAGGGTCGGTGCTGGCCGGCCGGGAGATGCCCGGCGCGTCCTGGTTCCCGGGAGCCCGGTTGAACTACGCCGAGCACGCCCTGCGTGGGTTCGGCGATGACGATGCGGTGGCGGTGGTGGCCAGGTCCCAGACCCGCGGGCCGAGCCAGCTCACCCTCGGCGAGCTGCGGGCCGAGGTGGCCCGGGTGGCGTCGGGCCTGCGCCACCTGGGGGTGGCGCCTGGCGACCGCGTCGCCGGCTACCTGCCCAACGTCCCGGAGGCCGTGATCGGGTTCCTGGCCGCTGCCAGCATCGGAGCCATCTGGTCGTCCTGCCCCCCGGAGTTCGGCACCCGGGCCGTGATCGACCGGTTCGGCCAGATCGAGCCCGTCGTGCTCGTCGCCGTCGACGGCTACCGCTACGGCGACAAGGTCATCGACCGGTCCGGCGACCTCGCCGTCATCCAGGCTGCCCTTCCGTCCCTGCGGGCGACCGTGCTGGTCAGCTACCTCGACGCCCGAGCCGACCACCGACCCTCCGACCAGCTGCCGTGGGATGAGCTGGACGGCGACCCCGTCGAGCCGGCCTACGAGCAGGTTGCCTTCGACCACCCGCTCTACATCCTCTATTCGTCCGGCACGACCGGCCTTCCCAAGGCCATCGTCCACGGCCACGGTGGGGTGCTGCTGGAGCACTGCAAGGCGGTCGGTCTGCACCATGACCTCGGCCCCGGTGACCGGTTCTTCTGGTTCTCCACCACCGGCTGGATGATGTGGAACTTCCTCGTGTCCGGGCTGCTGGTGGGTGCCGCCGTCGTGCTCTTCGACGGCGACCCGGGCCATCCCGACCTGGGCGTCCTGTGGGATCTGGCCGAGGAGGCGGCGGTCACGGCCTTCGGGGTGTCAGCCCCCTATCTCATGGCCTGCCGCCGTGACGGTCTCCGCCCCGCCGACGGGCGCGATCTGTCGCGCCTGCGGGTCGTCGGGTCCACCGGCGCCCCGCTGCCGGCCAGCGGCTACCGCTGGGTCTACGAGTCCGTCGGCGCCGACCTGCTGCTCTCGTCGATCAGCGGCGGTACCGACGTCGTCACCGCCTTCCTGGGCGGGACACCCCTGGTGCCGGTCCGGGCCGGTGAGCTGTCGTCGCGCTATCTCGGGTGCCGGGTCGAGGCCTTCGACCACCACGGGAGGTCGGTGACAGGGCAGGTGGGGGAGCTGGTGATCACCGCTCCCATGCCCTCGATGCCGGTGGCGTTCTGGGGCGATCCCGACGGACGGCGCTACCGGGAGGCGTACTACGACGTCTATCCCGGCGTCTGGCGCCACGGTGACTGGATCACGATCGGCGAGGACGGCTCAGCCGTCATCAGCGGGAGGTCCGACGCCACCCTCAACCGAGGCGGCGTGCGGCTGGGCACATCGGACTTCTACGCCGTGGTCGAGGACATCGACGGCGTGGCCGACAGCCTCGTGGTGCACCTGGAGGACGATGAGGGAGGGCTCGGGCGCTTGCTCCTGTTCGTGGCACTCCGTCCCGGCGTGGACGAGGAGGCCACCCGAGCCGCCATCGTCTCGGCCCTGCGCCGTGACCTCTCGCCTAGGCACGTGCCCGACGAGATCGTCGCCGTGCGAGCCGTGCCGCGGACGTTGTCCGGCAAGAAGCTCGAGATCCCCGTCAAGCGGATCCTGCAGGGCGCCGCCCCGTCGGCGGTGGCCGCGGCGGGGGCGCTGGCCGATCCGACCGCGCTCGACGACTTGGCCGACTACGCCCACCGCACGTCGAGCTGATTCCGTCAGGACTTGAGCGGAAAGGCCGGCCTTGGAGCGGAGCGAGGTTTCTGTTTCGGCGCCAGGGCGCCCGAAAC
>DASXLH010000049.1:0-12995 GCA_036496335.1 Acidimicrobiales bacterium | reverse complement strand
ACGTCGCCCTTGTGCGGCATGGTGACGTTGATGCCGCCCAGGCCGAGGGTCCGCATGGCGCTCAGGGCGGCGGAGGCGCCGCCCGGCGCCACGTCGAAGGCCACGTAGCGCCAGTCGAGCCCGAGCTCCTCGAAGGCGGCGTTGTGGAGCGCGGGAGACAGCGAGTGTCGGACCGGATGGCCGATCACGGCCGCCAGCCGTGTCCGGCCGGAGATCACGGGATGAGGCCGGCCTTCTCGGCCGCAGCCTTGTCCTTCAGGAACTGGGTGTAGGTGGTGCTGAAGGCATGGGTGGTGGAGTCCTGCAGGACGTAGTAGAGCCAGCTGCCCGGGGCCGGGTTCAAGGCAGCGGCCAGTGACGCCCGCCCCGGCGCCATGATCGGCGTCGGCACCAGCCCGGCCCGGGTCCGGGTGTTGTAGGGGCCGTCCTTGGTGAGATCGGACTCCCGCAGGCTCGTACCCCGCCGGTCGGCGGGCAGGGCGTAGTAGAAGGCCGAGTCGATGCCGAGGGGCATGTGGGCGGCGAGGCGGTTGTAGATGACCCGGGCGATCTTCGGTCGGTCGGCGTCGGACTTGGCCTCCGCCTCGATCAGGGAAGCGACGATCACCACCTGGTAGGGCGTGTAGCCGACGAGCTGCTGGGAGTTGCCGAGCCCCAGCTCGGTCCCCACCGAGTCGAAGGTCGAGACCATCTGCTGCAGGACGGCCTTCTCGTCCTCGTCCTGGTCGATCCGGTAGGTCTCGGGGAAGACGAGGCCCTCCAGGTTGTTCGAGCCGGCCGGCTCGAAGGCCGAGCGGACCGAGCCGTCGGAGGCGGCGGCCAGGAACGGTGCCGCCGCCAGATGGTCGACCTTGGCCACCCGCTCGGACGTCTGGGCCAACGTGAGGCCCTCGGGGATGGTCAGCCGGGTCGACGGCGGCAGGCTCGGGCCGGCGCTGAGCGTGTCGAGCACCATCCCCATGGACGACTTCAGGTGCAGATCGTAGGAACCGGCCTCGAAGCCGCCCGCTCCGCGGGCCTTGAGGTAGAGGCGGAAGACCGTGGCGTTGGTGATGACACCGGCGCGGTCGAGCTGGTCGGCGATGGCCCCGGTGCTCGAGCCGGACGGGATCTCGACCCGCACCGCCGCCCCGGCGGGACCACGGGGGTCGAGCTGGCCCTGCACCCAGTAGACGCCCGCGGCCAGGGCGACGACGACGATGGCGAGCAGGAGCCCGACGGTCCGCCGGAGCCTCCGCCGCCGCATCGCCCGACCAGCCGGCCGGCGGGACCCGCCAGGTGGACGACCGGCCGTCGGCGCCGGAGCGGTGGGCGGATCGTCGACCAGCACCACCGGATGCTCGTCGGTGTCCCAGCCGTCGCGCGACCGGCTGATGTCGGTCGGCTCTGCAGACGGACGAACCGGGCGGGATCCGGGCCCGACGTCAACCAACGGAGCCGTCCCGAGAGGCACCGCCGTCGAGCCAGGCCTGCAGCAGCACCGCCGCCGCTTCCTGGTCGACGATCGAGCGCTGACGCTTGGCGTTGACGCCCCGGGCCTGCATCGACCTCGCCGCCGAGACCGTCGTCAGGCGCTCGTCATGGAGGATGACGGGAACCTCGAACGCGGCCCGGAGCTCGGCGACCTCGGCTTCGACCAGGCGGGCGGCCGGGCCCCGGCTCCCGTCGAGCGAGAGCGGCAGGCCCACCACCAGGCCGACGGCGGCGTTGTCGGTGAGGAGCTGGGCGATGCGGCGATGGTCGTCGGCGTGGCTACGGCCGCGTTCGACGGTGGCGAGGGGTGAGGCCAGCACCCCACCAGGATCACTCATCGCGACCCCGATCCGGCGTGATCCCAGATCGAGGGCCAGCACCCGTCCGCTCGGTGACCCGCCCGTCCGGCGCTCCCCGCTCACGCCAGCCCGGCGGCGGCCCTGGCCTGGGCCAGCGCCTCGTCGAGCTTCTCCGGGTGACGACCGCCGGCGGTGGCGACGTCGCCCTGCTTCCCGCCTCCGCCACCGACCGTGCGGGCGGCGTCGGCCAGCAGCTCACCCGCGTGCAGCCCGCCCTCCTTGGAGACCGCCGACACCAGCGCCACCCCCCCCTCGTCGGGCACGGAGCCGAGCACCACCGCCCGGATGCCAGGGCGATCACGCATGGCCAGGGCCAGCTCGCGGAGCTCGTCCCGGGGAGTGCCGTCGACCCGCGCCACCACCACGCCGTCGACGGCGGTGGCGGCGAGATCACGGGCGGTCTCGGCTGCCTGGCCCCGCTGGAGGGTCCGCAGCTGGGCCCGTAGGTCCTTGATCTCGTCCCGGGCCCGCTGGGCGCCGTCGACCAGCTCGTCGGAGGAGACGCCCAGCACCTCGGCGGTCCGATCGAGCAGGTCGTCCTCGGCCCACACGCCTTCGAGGGACGCCAGCCCGGTGGTGGCGAAGATCCGCCGCTGGTTGGCCCCGATCGAGCCCTCGGAGAGGATCCGGATCGGACCGATGTCACCGGTGGCGTGGACGTGGGTGCCGCCGCACAGCTCGGTGGAATGCCGGCCGGCCTGGAGGACCCGCACCACGTCGCCGTACTTGTCGCCGAAGAAGGCGATGGCCCCCTTGGCCAGGGCCTGTTCCTTGGGCATCTCGTCGTGCACGACCGGGTCGTTGGCCAGGACCTCGAGGTTGGCGAGCCGCTCGACCTCCCGCAGGTCGGCCGGCGACACCGCCTCGTGATGGCTGAAGTCGAAGCGGAGGCGATCGGGACCGACCTCGGATCCTTGCTGCTTGACGTGCTCGCCCAGCACCTGGCGCAGGGCCCAGTGCAGGAGGTGGGTGGCGGTGTGGTTGCGGCGGATGGCAGCCCGACGCTCGGCGTCGATGGCCGCGGTCGCCTCGTCGCCGGCCTCGATGGTCCCGTCGACCACCCGGGCGGTGTGGCGCTCGAGCCCCGGCAGAGCGAACGTGGTGTCGAGCACCTCGGCCCGACCGGTGGCGGTGGTGATGATCCCGGTGTCGCCGACCTGACCGCCGGACTCGGCGTAGAACGGCGAGCGGTCGAGGAAGATCTCCACCAGGTCGTCGCCGCCGTCGCCCCCAGGCAGCACGGCCAGGACGCGGCTGTCGCTGGTGTCCTCGTCCCGGCCGGTGAAGACCGTCGGGCCCTGCTCGTCGAGCAGCCGCCGGTAGGCCTCGTCGGCGCTGGCCGACAAGGTGACCCGGCGGGCGGCGTCGCGGGAGCGGGTCCGCTGCGCGTCCATGGCCGCCTCGAAGCCGGCCCGGTCGACCTCGACGCCCCGCTCGGCGGCGATCTCCTCGGTGATCTCGATGGGGAACCCGAAGGTGTCGTGGAGCTTGAAGGCGACCTCGCCGTCGACCTGCCCGCTCTCGAGCACATCGCCGAGCAGCACCGAGCCGGCCTTCAGCGTCTGGCGGAACCGACCCTCCTCCCGCTCGATCGTGGCGGCGATGCCGTCGGCGTTGGCCCGCAGGTCGGGATACGCCTCGGCCATGTGGTCGACCACCGCCAGCACCAGCTCGGGCAGGACGACCTTGTCCTCCACGCCGAGCGAGTAGGCCCGTCGGACGGCGCGGCGGATGACGCCCCGCAGCACGTAGCCGCGGCCCTCGTTGGACGGGATCACGCCGTCGTTGACCAGGAAGGTCATCGTGCGGGCGTGGTCGGCCATCACCCGCAGGGCCACGTCGACCTCGGGTTCGCCCGCCCGGTAGGTGCGGCCGGTGAAGGACTCGGCGACGGCGATGAGGGGACGGAGGGCATCGGTGTCGAAGACGGTCGGGGCCCCGTCGAGCACCATCAGCCAGCGCTCGAGCCCGGCTCCGGTGTCGACGTTGGTCGACGGCAGGTCGACCAGGGAGCCGTCGGGCTCCCGGAACGAGGTCATGAACACGTCGTTCCAGAGCTCGATGTAACGGTCGCTGGTGTCGACGGCCGGGCCACCACCGGGACCGAAGTCTGGCCCGAGATCGAAGTGCATCTCGGTGCTCGGCCCGCACGGACCGGTCTCGCCCATCTCCCAGAAGTTCTCCTTGCCCATGCGCTGGATGCGCTCGAGGGGGAAGCCGACCTGCTCGTGCCAGATGGCCTCGGCCTCGTCGTCGCTCTCGTGGACGGTGACCCACAGCCGGTCGACGTCGATCCCGACCGTCTGGAGCAGGTCCCACGACCAGCGGATGGCGTCTTCCTTGAAGTAGTCGCCGAAGCTCCAGTTGCCCATCATCTCGAAGAAGGACAGGTGGCGGTTGGTCCGCCCGAGCTCGTCGACGTCGTTGTGCTTGCCCGAGATCCGCACGCACTTCTGGATCGACTGGGCCCGACGGAACGGCGGTTGCTCCTCGCCCAGGAAGTAGGGGACGAACTGCATCATCCCCGAGTTGGTGAACATCGGGGCGGTCGGATGGTGCGGGATGAGCCCTGCCGCAGGCACGACGACGTGGTCGCGTTCGGCAAAGAACGCGGTCCAGGCGCGGCGCAGCTCGGAGGCCTTCATGGACCGATCAGCCTACGCGGCGCTCCCGCGACCTCACTTCGGCTTCTCGTCACCGGAAACCGCGGTCAGGAGCGGTAGATCTCGGCCCGCAACTGGGCCTCGCGCTCGTGCATGGCGACCCGGCCGTCGGCGGCGGCGCTGCGGAGGTCGGCCCCGAACGAGCTGACCGCGCTCTGAACGTTGGAGGTGACCCGCTCCGGTCGGTATCGGTCGACCGCGCCCCGGATGCTGCGCATCACCCAGAACGACACGCCGAAGCCGAACCCGGCCCCGACCACCAACCAGAACAGCCTTCGGAACATCGCTACTTCTTCCGCATCGATCGGCTGGCCCGGGCCACCCCGGCGGCCGCCGCCAGGCCCTTGATGACCGGGTTGCCGATGGCCAGGAAGGCCAGCCGGGAGGCGGTGTCGACGGTGGCGGTCACCGACCGGGCCGTGTCGAGCAGCCCGTCGAGGCGCTCGAGGTCGCCGTTGGCCTTGACCATGGTCACCTGGAGCTGCTCGAGCACGGGGATCGTCTCGGCCCGGAGCTGCTCGACCGAGAGCCGGATCGACGTGAGCGTCCGGGTGAGGGCGAGGACGCCCACGATCAGCACGGCCACGGCCACGACGCTCACGATGGCGATGGTGACGACCGCGACGTCGCCACTCGAGGTCTCGGCCAGCATCACGGGCGCTCGTCCGGGTGGCTCCGCTCGTCGCGGGGATCCGGCGGGTCGAAGGTCGTCGTCTCGGGGAGTGTGAGCTCCTGGCGGTTGGCCATGCGGTCGCGGATCTCCTGTTCGTGGCCGTGGGCCGATGGTTGGTAGTAGCGGCGCTCCGCCAGCTCGGGCGGCCGGTAGGCCTGGTCCACCCAGCCCCGTGGGTCGTCGTGAGGATAGTTGTAGCCCTGACCGTGACCGAGCGACGCCGCCCCCCGGTAGTGGGCGTCGCGGAGATGGATCGGCACCTCGCCGGGGGGCAGGTCCCGCACGTCGGCCTGGGCTCGGCCCAGGGCGGTGATGACCGCATTGGACTTGGGCGAGGTGGCCAGGTGCACCACCGCATGGGCGAGGTTCAGCTGCGCCTCGGGCAGTCCGACGAACTCGACGGCCCGGGCGGCGGCGTCGGCCACCAGCAGGGCCATGGGATCGGCCATCCCGATGTCCTCCGAGGCGAGGATCACGAGACGCCGGGCGACGAAGCGGGCGTCCTCCCCCGCCTCGAGCATGCGGGCCAGCCAATACAGGCCGGCGTCCGGGTCACTCCCCCGGATCGACTTGATGAACGCCGAGATGATGTCGTAGTGCTCATCCCGCCCGTAGCTCAGCGCCCGGGCATCGAGGGCGGCCTCGGCGTGGGCGAGGGTGACGTGTCGGTCCGGCGCCAGGGCGACGGCGACCTCCAGGGCGGTGAGCACGGCCCGCCCGTCCCCGCTGACCCGATCGGCCAGGTGGGCGACGGCGTCGGGATCGGCAGTGGCCTCCTCGGCCACCAGGCCCCGTTCGACCAGGGTGACGATGGCCTCCGGGCCCAGCGGTCGTAGGCGGAACAGCGTCGAGCGGCTCAACAGGGGGGCGTTCACCTCGAAGTAGGGGTTCTCGGTGGTGGCCCCGATCAGGGTCAGGGTGCCGTCCTCGACGGAGGGCAGCAGGGCGTCCTGCTGGGTCTTGTTGAAGCGGTGGACCTCGTCGAGGAACAGGATCGTGCCCTGTCCCTGCTCCCCCAGCCGGCGGCGGGCCCGCTCCACCACCTCCCGGACGTCCTTCACCCCGGCGTTCACGGCCGAGAGCGGCTCGAAGGCACGGGACGTGGCGCCGGCCACCAGCCGGGCGATGGTCGTCTTGCCGGTGCCGGCCGGCCCCCACAGCACCACGGACGACAGGCGGTCCGACTCGATCAGGGCCCGCAGCGGTCGACCCGGCGCCAGCAGGTGGTCCTGGCCGACGACCTCGTCGAGCGAACGTGGCCGCAGCCGGGCCGCCAGGGGCGCCCGGGCGGCCAGCCGCCCCTCGGCGGCCGCCGCGAACAGGTCCTCAGCCACCCCGTGACGCTAGAGCGCCGCCCTCCCCCCACGTTCTGGGCGAGGTTCTCGACACTCCCCGGTACTGAAACCTCGCCCAGAACGGCGCGGTCAGGCCGGGGGCGGGAGGACGCGGATGCCGAGCTCGCGGAGCTGGCGGTCGTCGACCGGGTAGGGCGCGCCGGTCATGGGATCGGCACCCGATTGGGTCTTGGGGAACGCCACCACCTCGCGGATGTTGTCCTCCCCGGCCAGGATGGCGACCAGCCGCTCCAGGCCCACGGCGAAGCCCCCGTGGGGCGGCGCGCCGTAGCGGAAGGGCTCGAGGAAGAAGCCGAACCGTCGGCCGGCCTCGTCCGGGTCGATGCCCAGAAGGGTGAAGACCCGCTGCTGGAGCGCCGGGTCGTGGATCCGGATCGAGCCCGAGCCGAGCTCCCAGCCGTTGAGGACCAGGTCGTAGGCCTGCGCCCGCACCGACATGGGGTCGCTCTCCAGCCGGTCGAGGTCGTCGAGGTTCGGCATGGTGAAGGCGTGATGGGCCGGTTTGGGCCGGCCGGCCTCGGTGACCCCGTCGAACATCGGGAAGTCGACCACCCAGACGTAGCGGTAGGGGCCTTCGCTCACCGGCGGCCGGCCGATGTCGAGCCGCAGCGTGCCGAGCACGTCCTGGACCATGCGTCGCTCGTCGGCCACCAGGAGGAGCAGGTCGCCTTCCACCGCCTCGAGGGCGGCCACCAGCGCGGCCTGCTCGGCCTCGGCTAGGAACTTCGCCACCGGCGAGTCCAGCCCCCCTACGGCCGTCACCTTCATCCACACCAGGCCCTTGGCGCCGAGCTGCTTGGCCCGGTCGGTGAGGCCGTCGAGCCGGTTCCGGCCCCAGTCGGCGGCGGCGCCCGGTACCCGGATGCCCTTCACGCACGACGTCTTGAAGGCGTTGAAGCTCGTCTCGGCGAACACCGAGGTCAGCTCCACCAACTCGAGGCCGAAGCGGAGGTCCGGCTTGTCGGAGCCGAAGCGCTCCATGGCGTCGTGCCAGGTGATCCGCTCGATCGGTCCGGGACGTACGCCGGTGGCGGCCTCGGCGGCGTCGAGCACGGCCTCGGAGGTGAAGGCCAGCACCTCGTCCTGGGTGACGAAGCTGGCCTCCAGGTCGAGCTGCATGAACTCGAGCTGGCGGTCGGCCCGCAGGTCCTCGTCCCGGAGGCACCGGGCGATCTGGAAGTAGCGGTCGATGCCGCCGACCATGAGCAGCTGCTTGAAGAGCTGGGGGCTCTGCGGCAGCGCGTAGAAGCTGCCCGGGGCGTGCCGGGACGGCACCAGGAACTCGCGGGCTCCCTCCGGGGTGGAGGGCATCAACATCGGGGTCTCGACCTCGATGAAGCCCTGCCGCTCCATGGCCCGGCGCAGGGCGCTGTTGACGGCCGCCCGGATGCGCAGGTTGCGCTGCATGCGGTCGCGACGGAGATCGACGTAGCGGTACCTGAGCCGGACGGCCTCGTCGGCGTCCACCCGGTCGCTGACCGGGAACGGAGGCGGCTGGGCCACGTTCAGCACCTCGACGGTGCAGTCGCCCACCTCCACCTCACCGGACGGGAGGTCGGGGTTGGCCGTTCCCTCTGGGCGGGTGCGCACCGTCCCGGTGATCCGCACCACGTACTCGCTGCGCAGGTCGCTCGCCCCGTCGACGACGCACTGGATCAGGCCGGAGCGGTCGCGGACGTCGACGAAGGCCAGGTGCTCGCCGTGCTCCCGCCGGCGGGCGACCCAGCCGCACACCGACACGACCCGTCCCACGTCGGCCGGGCGGAGCTCACCGCAGTAGTCGGTCCGGTAGCTCACTGCCGCGTCCTCACAGAAGTCCCTTCACCGTGTCGATCACCTCGGCGCGCCCGATGCGCACCTGCTCGCCCCCGCCCAGGGGGCGCAGCGTCACCTGGTCGGCGGCCAGTTCGTCCTCGCCGACGATGAGGGCCAAAGCCGCGCCGGATCGGTCGGCCTGCTTCATCTGCGACTTCATGCTCCGGGCGTCGTAGGCACGGTCGGCGCCGATCCCAGCCCGGCGCAGGTCGGCCACCAGATCTCGGGCCGCTCTGCCGCCGACGACGTCGACCACGAACACCGCGATCGACGGGCGGGGGGTGGCGAAGCAGTCCTCGGCGTCGCAGGTGAGCAGGACCCGCTCGATCCCGGTGCCGAAGCCGATCCCAGGCGTGGGCGGACCGCCCATCTGCTCGACCAGGCCGTCGTAGCGACCGCCCCCGCCGATGCCGTTCTGGGCGCCGGGGAGGGCGTCCGACCGGAACTCCCAGGTGGTGCGGGTGTAGTAGTCGAGCCCCCGGACGAGCCGGGTGTCGAGCGTGGCCTTCACCCCGGCGGCGTCGAGACCCGAGCGGACCCGGTCGAAGTGGCCGCGGCTGGCGTCGCTCAGGTGGTCGACGATGCGGGGGGCGTCGGCGGTGGCCTCCACACAGGCCGGCCGCTTGCAGTCGAGCACCCGCAGCGGGTTCTCCCGCAGGCGGGCCGTGTGCTCCTCGCACAGCGTCCGCGACTCGAGGTAGTCGACCAGCAGGGCCTCGTAGGCCGGGCGGCCGGCGGCGTCGCCGAGCGAGTTGACCACCAGCTGGACCCGCTGGAGCCCCAGCGCGACGTAGAAGTCGTGCTGGAGGGTGATCACCTCGACGTCGAGATCGGGATCGTCGCTGCCGAGGGCCTCGACGCCGAGCTGGTGGTGCTGGCGGTACCGGCCGGCCTGCGGCCGCTCGTAGCGGAACATCGGGGCCACGTACCAGACCTTCCAGGGCGTGGCCGGGTGGTGCTGGACGAAGGCCCGCACCACCGGGGCGGTCCCCTCTGGCCGCAATGAAAGGTGCCGACCGCCACGGTCCTCGAAGTCGTACATCTCCTTGCGGACGACGTCGGTGCCCTCCCCGACCCGCTTGAACACCCCGATCTCCTCGAACACCGGGGTCCGCAGCTGGCCGAAGCCGGCCCGTGCGGCCAGGCCGGCGAAGGTGCCCTCGAGGGCCTGCCAGCGAGCCGACTCGGGCGGCAGCACGTCGTGTGTCCCCGTCGGGGCCTTCGGGATCTCGGGGGGCACGCCGGGCGAGCGTACCGGTCAGCCCCCGACGCCCCCGGGTCGTTTGCGCTGCTGACACGGGGGTCCATCCCCTGCGTGCCAGGATTGTCGGATGGCGCGGGACAGGCATGGGCGTGGTCCAGCCACGTTCCCGCGGCCGGTGCCACCCCAGTTGGTCGTCGTGCAACATCGCTCGCCGGCCGAGGAGGCCGACCGCCTGGCCGGACCTGGCGTCGCCGTGGTTCGGGTGGCGTACGAAGCATCTGCACTGTTGGCACAACTCGACGGAGGGCGGCTGGGATCGGGTTCACTCGCCGCAACGAAGCGGCGCCGGACCCCCTGGCGGGATCTCTCGTCGTCGCTCACCTCGACCACGACCGACGAGCTCGTGACCCCGCTGGGTCCGGACGCGGGCGGGTCGGCCGATGTCGACGAGTCGTTCGCGGTCGAGGACGACGTCGCCGTCCCGCCTCCGGCGGTCGAGGCGACCGAGACCGACGAAGCGCCCGAGGAGGTTCCGGCCGCCACCATCGACGACCCGCTCCTCTCCGAGCGGCGCCTTCGAGCCGCGGCCCGCAACGAGGATCGACGGATACTCGCCACGCAGCTCTACGACCACCAGGCGCTCTGCGACCGTCGGGACCTGGCCCGGACCTGGGGCCCGGACGCCGTGGTCGTCCCCATCGTGGCCGGCGTGGTCGGCGGCTACATCGGCTCGTTGACGCTAGGCGTCGCCCTGGCCCTGGTGGCCATTCCCGTCGCCATCGCCGCCGCCGTGGTCATCTGGCACCTCAACCGTCGCATCGACGCCCTCGACGCGGAGATCGACGCCACCGACGACCGGATCCAGCACCTCGGTGACGGCCGCGACGACGAGACCGACGTCCGGTGGTACCAGGTGCTGGCCGAGCTCGGCCTGCCGCCGATGGACCATCGCGAGGTCGACGCCGCCATCGCCATCCTGGAGCAGCGGGCGGCGCGCCGGCGACGGGCGACACGCCAGCGGCGACCGCCGACCCGGACCGGGAACACGGCGGCGCTCGCCCGCCAGCCTCGCTCCCTCCCGGTCACCAGAGCCGCCCCCGTCCTGGCGGAGGGGGCCAACGTGCCCGACCTGGTCGTGGTGGTCGACGACGGCCTGCATGCCGGGCACCGCCTGGCCATACAAGAGGTGAGCCGGCGGCTGGCCAAGCTGATCCCGGTGCTGGTCCTGACCACGAACGACCGCCTCTGGTAGTCGGCGTCGCCGGTGTTCGGCGTCGATGGCCGAGCGGTTCAGACGATCGGGATGACTCAGGACTTCCGCATCGGGCGGATGGACAGCTCGGTGAGCTCGGCCGTCCGGGGTAGCCGCAGGGCGGCGACCACGACCTCGGCCACATCGGCCGGCTGCAGCAGGAGCTCGGGCCGGTAGGCACGGCCTTCGAAGCGGTGGATGGACTCCTGACGGGGTGTCGCCGTCCGGCCCGGGTGCACCACCGTCACCCGGATCCCGTCGTCGTTGACCTCCGCCCGCAAGCTGGCCGCCATCGCCGCGCTGGCGTGCATCGAGGCCGAGTACTGCCCGACGCCGGCGTTCGCCGACTTCCCGGCGCTCGAGTTGACGAACACCACCTGTCCCTCGGTGGCCCGCAACGTCGGGAGGAGCGCCTGGGTCAGCCCGTACGGGGCCACGACGTTGCCCTGGAGCTGCTCGTCGAGCTCGGCGATGGTGGCCTCGTCCATCCGACCCAGGTGCGTGAGGCCGGCGGTGAGGACGAGGACGTCGAGTCGCCCGCCGGTGGCGCTGGTGACCCGGTCGACCACGGCGGCCCGCTGGTCGGCATCGGTCAGATCGGCGGCCAGGGCCATGGCGCGGGGACCGAGCGTGGCGGCCAGCTCGTCGAGGGGTTCCTGGCGGCGGGCGACCAGCCACACCCGCATGCCCTGGTCGACCAGGGCGCTGGCGATGGCACGACCGATCCCCTGGCTCGCCCCGGCCACGAGGGCGTCGCCGCCGGCGAGGTCAACCGGCATCGGAACCGACCTCTTCGAGCAAGCCGGCCTCGAGCAGCAGGCCCGTCGCCTCGCGCACGGAGCCGAAGCCGAGCCCGGAGCGCTCGGCGATGTCGAGGACCGAGCGCGAGCCGTCGCTCATGTTGAGCACCCAGAGAAGGGCCATCTCCGTCGAGGCGGAGTCCATCGACGCCCCGATCGACCGGTAGAGGCCTCGCCGACCGAGCTGCGGCTCGCCGAAGGGCGCGAGGTTGCGGTAGACGCCGAGGCCGTCGAGCGCGTCGAGGACCTCGGTGAGCACGTCGACGCTCGCCGCCAGGCTCTCCGGGGTGATGAAGGCCAGGTTGTCGGCAGAGGTGTGGTACTCGGGGAAGGTGCCGTGCGGCGAGCGACTCAGGCGCCCGACCGGCAGGTCGAACCCCGGCGAGCAGAACTGCCGCTCGTCGTAGCCATACGGGCTGAAGGCCTGGACCTCGTGCGCCTCGTTCCGGCTGGCGAGCACGTGGGCGACGACCCGGTCGATCTCGGCCGTTCCCTGCCGACTCTGCTTGTAGGTGATCGGTCCCCGGTCGCCGAGGCCGGTGAGCACGAGCCCGTGACGAACCCGGGCGGCCCGCTCGGCGTTGCCGGCCAGCCAGGTGATCGAACCGATCGTGCCCGGGATGAAGAGGAAGACGTAGGTGTAGCGGGACGGACGAGTCGCCACGTGGCGGGCCAGATCCAGCGCGGCGACGATGCCGCTAAGGTTGTCGTTGGCCAGCGACGGATGGCAGACGTGGGTGCTGATCAGCACGACGTCGTCGGTGTGGCCGGGTACCACGTGCTCGCCGTAGCTCAGATGGCCCGGCTCGAGCGTCGAGTCGATGAGGACCTCGTACCGCTCGTCATCGCGGATGGTCGCACCCAGCCGGTCGCTCATGCAGAAGCCCCATCGCCGCTGGTAGTAGGAGGTCCGATAGGGCACGAGATCGGGTTGATCCGGAAGCGTGTGCAGATGCGTTCGCAGCTCCGCCCCGGTGAGCGTCGCCGATACTGGCTCGCTGTAGCCGAGGACGTGCAGGTTGGAGTCGGCGAAGTCGACCAGCGTCGACCCGTCGCTGGAGCGGATCCACCCGCCGCGCACGTTCCACTCGTCGGGGACGGTCCAATCGAGCACCGCCGTGCCGGACGGGACCTCGATCCGATCGATGCCGATCTCCCGGTCGATCACGTCGAGCGTCGCCCGCACACCGTCGCCCGTGATGCTGCGGGGGAAGGGAAAGAGCTCTTCGGCGAGAACATACATTCGCGTGCCTGGGTCAACTGGCAGGTCCACGAACGACGACGTTAGGGGTCGAAGCATGGCGGAAGAGACCGGCGAAGCGACGGACGTGGGGGCCGGCCGGGTCGTGAACTGCCGCGCCTGCGGCTCTGCGGACCTCCTCACGATCCTCTCGCTGGGTG